>DGTW01000302.1 GCA_002393835.1 Treponema sp. UBA4326 | reverse complement strand
TATTACCGCTACCAGAAAGGGGAGCGCACTTCGACAAACCCTGTCGCACTCATCTTTGCCTGGACAGGAGCACTGGCAAAGCGGGCAGAGCTTGATAACACTCCCGAACTCGCTGATTTTGCAAAAAAACTGGAAAAAGCTACCCTCGACACAATCGAGGAAGGAACAATGACAGGTGACTTGGCTCGCCTTGCCAACCCACCTGCAAAAAAGACAGTCGATAGCTGGGAATTCATAGACGCAATCGCAGCAAGATTGTAGACGCGAATTGCACGAATTAGCACTGATTTTTTTGAATTCGTGTTAATTCGTCAAATTGGTGTTAATTCGTGTTACAAGTCTTCGATACTTTTATTCTGATAATGGAGGCTCATAGCGATGGCATTTGCCGCCGTTATGAGCAAATCCATGTCCTTATACTGCCATATTCTGGCTACGGATGTCGAGTCGGCCCGGATGAATCCAAGAATTTCATCGTTATAGAAGATTCCTGCGTAAAGGGTTGATTTTATGCCCTGCTTTCGGCATTCGTCGAGAAGTTCCTTTTGATTTATGTTTTCCAAATGGCTCACATCATTGAGACAGTAAATTCCCATTGAGGGGCTGACATTATCCATAAAGAATGGGTTTTCAATAGAAGAAAATTGCTGATTGTCTGACAAAGAATAAATCTGAGAAAAGTACAGGCCTTTTTTTGTCTGAATTCCTAGGTGGTCAATCATAAGGTTGGAGCTTAGGAAGAGAAGCAAATCCTTGATGCCGTCCTGGATGTGGGGCGCGGAATTCAGAAAACGGAAAATCTGATTGTGCATCTGCATTGAGCTGATGGTGGTGTCGTCAGATGCGTGAAGCTGAATGTTCTTGTGTTTTGACTCAAGGTAAATTATGAAGCAGTTTCGTCCCTTTATTTTTCCCCGGTACAGGGCCTTGTCAGTCAGTTCAAAAAGAGAGTCGTAATCCTGGGCATCGGTGGGAAAGCGGGAAAGACCGAATGTGCAAGTTATGTAGAGGTTTTTTGACTCCGGAGGCCTTGCGCCGTCAACCGCCTTGTGAATTTCCCTGAGGAGGGACCAAACGGCATCGTACTCCGTGATGTTTGGGATTATGGCCATGAATTCATCGCCGCCGAACCTTCCGATAACGCCCCTGTCGGCCAGAGCCGTCTTGAGCTTTTCTGCCATGAATTTGATTACATGGTCGCCTATGCTGTGGCCGTAGTTGTCATTTACATTCTTGAAGTTGTCTATGTCTATGAGCGCAAGGCAGAATGGAAGCCCTTGCCCAATCAGAAAGTTTGCATATTCAATTATGACTTCTCTTGAATAGAGTTTTGTGAGAGAATCGGTCGCTAAATCTTTGTTCTTAAAAAAATTGTCTGCCATTGCCATAAATTTTAATATCTTTTTGGGCAATCGTCAATTTTTTTTGTCTGGAGATTCCTAAAAAAAATCTTATGCTTGTGGCCCTGGGACAGGCTTTTCTTCCCCTTCAGCCGCTGGAATTTCTGCTTTTTTATCGGACTTTTCCTTTTCGACTTCTTTTAGCTGCAGTTTTCCCTTTACTTTGAGGATTTTGTCCTGGCTGAATTCACTTTTTAATATGCCTGAGTATGCCCGTTTTATTTTTTCGTTGGGCCTGTCCTGTGTGAAGTCCTGGGAAAGTGCTTTTTCATCGCTTTTTGCCTCGTCGTCTTTTCCATCTTCGACCTGCTTTTGAGGAAATTTAATGAAAAAACTCTCGGGAACTTCAATCTCGCCTTTTTTGTTGCTTACGATTTTGTAGTCGATTCCACGGTGGGAAAAAGTTATGGTGAGTTTCTTTTCTTCCTGCAGAAGCTGAAAATTGTCATTTTTGAGGCTGTCAAAACCAGCTACGGCATAAAGATTGAGGTAGTAGAGGCCTTTTGGGATGAGAAAAGCTTTTGAGCTTTTGTCAAAAAAACTCTCCCTCATGTTTTTAGTGCTGTGGTCGCTGGAGGCACCTGAAACTGCGTCAAAAGCGTCCTTGTGACTGTCAGATGAAGTGCTCCAGTTAAAATGGGTGTTTTTATTCGCCTTTTCGCAGTCAAGCAAGAGGTCGATTTTAAAGAAATCTTTTTTGACCTCTGAGCTTTTTTCGGCAGCCTCCTTGTTTTCAGGATTTTTTTCCTGGTCTTTTTTTCCGAATGAGAATGCACTCTGGACTGAAATGATAAGAATGAGAAGAATGGCGATAAAACTTGTTTTCATAGTGAGTATTCTAACACGGATATTTAATTTTTAAAGAAAAAATGGTATTTTCCAGGGATTTTTTTGAAAGATTCAAATAATTTTTTACAGGCTAATCTATGTAAGAAGTAGGTAAATCTTTCTTTTTAATTGTCTAAAAGGCAAAAATTCAGTATATTTCTCTCATGGCAAACTTACTTGAAATTCAAAACCTTAATGTTGATATAGAAAAAAAACATGTCATCGACGGCCTTTCTCTTACCGTAAACCCGGGCGAAACTCATGTTCTTATGGGCCCGAACGGTGCCGGAAAGTCTACCCTGGGCTACACAATCATGGGAAATCCCCGCTATACAGTCTCTGGCGGAAAGATTTTCTTTGACGGCGAGGACATCACAGAGCTGGGAGCCGACAAAAGGGCTGCAAAGGGCCTTTTCCTTTCCTTCCAGCAGCCTCTTGAGGTTCCGGGTATTTCCCTTGAGTCCTTTATCCGCACTGCAATCCAGCAGAAAACCGGCGAGAGGGTAAAACTCTTCCAGTTCCAGAAAGAGCTCAAGGCGACCATGCAGCTTCTCAACATGGATGAAAGCTACGCCAGCCGAGATTTGAATGTGGGCTTTTCTGGAGGCGAGCGAAAAAAGAGCGAGATTCTGCAGCTTCTCATGCTCAAGCCCCGCCTTGCCATTCTTGACGAGACGGACTCAGGCCTTGATGTTGACGCTGTTCGCACGGTCTCAAAGGGTATCGAAGAATACCAGAAGCGCATGAACGGAGCGCTTATCATCATCACCCACTCAACAAAGATTCTCGAGAGCCTTTCCGTTGACCACACTCATGTCCTTGTCAAAGGAAAGATTATCAAAGAAGGCGACGGTTCTCTTGTCGAGCAGATTAATGCAAACGGATT
>DGTW01000321.1 GCA_002393835.1 Treponema sp. UBA4326 | reverse complement strand
TGAAGATTGTGTTCTTTGAAGCAGAAACAAGAGCGTTCTTGTTGCTTTCTGCAGAAGTTCCCGGTGCAACGCCGAAGAAGCCTGCTTCTGGGTTGATAGCGTAGAGGCGGCCGTCTTCGCCGTATTTCATCCAAGCGATGTCATCACCGATTGTCTCGACCTTCCAACCTGGAATTGTCGGGATAAGCATAGCGAGGTTTGTCTTACCACATGCTGATGGGAATGCACCAGTAACATATTTAACTTTGCCCTCTGGGTTTGTGAGCTTGAGGATGAGCATGTGCTCAGCAAGCCAGCCTTCTTCGTGAGCGATAACAGAAGCGATTCGGAGAGCGAAACATTTTTTTCCGAGAAGAGCGTTTCCGCCGTATCCAGAACCATAAGACCAAACAAGGTGCTCCTCTGGGAACTGAGAAATGTATTTCTGCTCAACTGGAGCACAAGCCCAAACACCGTTGTCTTTTGCACCGTTGTTGAGTGGTTTACCAACTGAGTGGAGACATGGAACGAAGTTATCGTCCAGGTACTGCCAAACTTTTTCGCCGGCACGAGTCATGATGTCCATGTTGAGGACAACATACTCTGAGTCTGTAAGCTCGATACCGCACTTAGAGATTGGTGAGCCGAGAGGACCCATGCAGAACGGAATGACATACATTGTGCGTCCGTGCATACAGCCCTTGTAAAGGCCTTTCATTGTTGCCTTGAGCTCAACCGGGTCAATCCAGTTGTTTGTCGGGCCCGCATCTTCCTGCTTTTTAGAAGAAATGAAAGTTCGTTTTTCTACACGAGCGACATCAGAAGGATCTGAACGGAAGAGGTAGCTGTGTGGTTTTTTAGCCAATGGAGTAGCAAGACCAGAGTCTACGCATTTTTTTACGAGAGCGTCGTACTCAGCGGCAGAACCATCACAAACGACAACATTGTCAGGTTCACACATTTTTACGCATTCTTCAACCCAAGCCTTGATTTTTGCGTTGGGGATTTCTGCAACAGTTTTAATAGCCATCAAAATGCTCCTTAAAATCAAATTTGTTAGCATTATACACATTTTCAAATTTTTATTAAAGGGGGAAATGTCCCGCTCTCGCTTTCTGCTGTTTCCTGAGAAAAAATTTAGTGCATTTTATTAAATTATCCTTTATAATGAATTTTATGCAGATTCATAAAAACTGCACGAAAGAACTTTTTTTACTGTTTTTTTTCTCTTTTATCGCCTTGTTTTTCTGCTCATGCGGGCCGCAGAAAGCACCTCGATTTGAAATTGGCGATTCTTTTTACTATTGGGAAGCTGATGCCGACTCAACCTTAGGAGACGCACTTAAAAACGCCAGGAATTTCAAAAAACTCGAAGACAAGTCAGCCTACAATCTGAGAAATGTCCTTGGAAAAGGCAGCCACTATGTCTGGGTTCGGGCAGAATTTGAGATTCCCCAGGAATTAAAGCACAAGCCTGTCGGACTCGTAATCCCCCACCTTCGCTTTGCCGAGCAGCTTTACTGCAACAATGTCTTCATCTCACAGTACGGCAATTTTCCACCTAACGAGCAATCAACCCTTTTTAAAGCGCACTTTTTCAGCTTTCCTCTGGATATTCTGCGCCAGGACGGGAAAAACACAGTCTTAATAAAAATCTACGCTCACGGTCGCAGCGGAATTTCAAGCCATGCCTTCATTCAGCACACAGGTCTGGCTCACGCAAACTTTGAAATCATCAATTTTCATAATACACGGTCTTACATTTTCCTCTTCGGCATTTTTATTTTCACTTTCATTCTATATACATGTTTCTACATAGGAATGAAAGATTTCAGGGAATTCAGGGATTTTGCTCTTTTAAACATTTTCACGGCTATCTTTCTTCTTCCTTTTTTTGCCACAGAACTGCCTGCCTATGCCAACGGAAACATACCTTACATTCCATTCATAAAACTCACCTTATGCATTCCGCCATATATCATTACTTATTTCGCCACGCTTTTCGTTATTGACTATACCAAGCGCCGCTTCTCAAAAAAGTATGTCATCGCTAGGGCCATTATTCTGGCGACTCAGCTTACCGTCACAATCTTCGCGCCAGATTACAACTTCCTCATAAAAATCACGCCTTTTATGCTCATATTGCTGACCATGCAGGGCATAATCGGAGCCTGGGTCGTAGTCACAGGCCTAATCGAAAAAAACACCCGCAAGCAATCTGTTCAGCTATTAATTGGCTTTTCTCCCTTTTCAATCGGAGGGCTAACGGACATCTTCCTTCGTTTCCACGACACCAGCAGAACTTACCCCTACTTCTCGATTTTCGGCTGGGCTCTTGCCATAGCAGTTTTCATCGTCTTGCTGGCCATTCGATTCTCACAAATCTACCTCAAGAATGTGCAGCTTTCAAACCACCTTCTTGAAGAAGTATCAAACCGCACCCATGACTTACAGGACGCAAACAGGGAGCTTTCCCTTCTCAACGAGCGGCTCGAAAAAGAGAAAAAACGGGCAGACATGGATTTGGATATGGCCTCCATCGTGCAGAGAAAATTCCTTCCCAAACCAAACAGGCATTTCCGGGGTTGGGAAATCGCAACTTGTTACTCTCCCCAGTCTAAAGTTTCCGGCGATTTTTACGATTATTACAGTTTCAATGACACTCTCAACGGAATCACTCTCTTCGACGTCTCTGGCCACGGTCTTTCTGCCAGCCTCGTCACCATGCTTTCAAAAAACATCATTTCCAGAGTTTTCCAGACCGGCTTCCGGAGAAAAGAAAGGGTTGATATAATCCTAAACAAGATAAACAACCTGATTCTTGCCGAAAAAGGAGAAATCGAAAACTACATGACTGGCGTTCTCTGCCGTTTTGATGACAGCGAAGAGCCAGGAAAATGCAATGCCGAGCTGGGAAATGCAGGCCACCCCTACCCCCTTAAATACAGTCTTAAAGACAACGAAGTCTTTGAGCTTAAAGGAAACGACGGAAAGCAGCACTATGGTGCCATCGGTATGCAGGGAATCACGGTTTCATTTGCCCGGTCAAATTTCATCATGTCAACCGGTGACATTCTTGTTTTCTACACGGACGGTCTTACAGAAGCAAGCAACCAAAATCAAGAGCAGTTTGGAATTGAAAGCGTAAAAGAAATAATAAAGGCAAACCATGCAAAGTCAGCAGGGGAAATTCTCGGCCTGATTGTTGACGAACTGGAGCGCTTTACTGAATACAGGGGAATCGAGGACGATCTTTCCCTCATAATCGCAAAACGAAAGAATACCGGTGAATATGTAGCCGATGATGAACACGATGACTTGTTTGATGATACCATCGAAGAGCTTGAAGAAATAGACGAGCCGCTTGATTCCGACGACTCGACGACATCGGATTTTCAGGACGAAGACTAACTTTTATCGGTTCTGTTTCGGCATATAGAAACTTTCTCTTTTTTCTGATAAAATTATTCTATTATGAACATCTTAAGTATTATGGGTGCCGCACAGGGAGCTGTGGCACAGGGCTTGCTTTGGGGTCTTATGACTCTTGGCGTTTATCTTACTTTCCGAATTCTAAACATTGCGGATATGACTTGCGACGGCTCCTTTGCCTTGGGTGGCTCAACCTGTGCTATTTTGGTCACAAAAGGAACCAATCCCCTTCTGGCAGTCTTAATTTCTTTTATAGCAGGCATTGTAGCGGGGCTGGCAACAGGCCTCATGCACACTAAACTCAAAATTCACGAAATTCTGGCCGGAATTCTTTCAATGATTGCTCTTTATTCCATTAACATACGCATCATGGGAAGATCAAATACTCCCCTGCTCGGAGTCCAGACTCTTATGACAAAAATGCAGGATCAGTTCGGAATCACGCCTAACATCGCATCATTCATCGTCGGCCTTATTTTTGGCCTTGCCCTCATTGTGATTCTTTACTGGTTCATGGGAACGGAGCTGGGGTCTTGTATCCGTGCCACAGGCAACAACGAGAAAATGGTTCGCGCCATGGGCGTTGACACAGACAAAATGAAGCTTTTAGGCCTCATGCTTTCAAACGGCCTTATCGCTCTTTCTGGTGCTCTTGTCGCCCAGCAGCAGGGCTACGGTGATGTCGGCATGGGAACTGGAGCAATCGTCATCGGCCTTGCTTCAATCATCCTTGGAGAGAGCATCTTCGCTTACTTCAATAAAAGGTTCGCATTCTATGTAACGCTTCTTTCAATCCTGCTCGGCTCAGTTGTATACCGCCTGATTATCGCAGTAGTTCTTCAGCTTGGTCTCAAATCATCTGACCTCAAGCTGCTCACGGCAATCATCGTAGTAATAGCCCTGGCCATTCCAGTAGCAAAAGCAAAAATCACTAAAAAAAGCCTGCTTTCAGAAGCCCGGCGATAATTCGGAAAGAGGAAATAAAAAATGCTTGAAATTTCACATGTATCAAAAACTTTCAATCCGGGAACGATTACCGAAAAAAAGGCTCTCCACGACATAAACCTCACCCTTGAAGACGGCGATTTTGTCACAATCATAGGCGGAAACGGTGCCGGAAAATCGACCCTGCTCAACCTGATTGCCGGTGTCTATTCATGCGACACAGGCACAATCAAGCTCAACGGCCGGGACATGACAACAATGCCAGAATACAAAAGGGCTGCTTTCTTGGGCAGGGTTTTTCAGGATCCTCTCACGGGAACAGCCTCTAACATGGGAATCGAAGAAAACCTGGCAATGGCATTCCGCAGGGGCAGCACCCGCACCCTCAAATGGGGCATCAAAAAGGAAGAAAGAGCAATTTACCGTGAAAAACTCGCCATGCTTGATTTGGGGCTTGAAAACCGCCTGACAAGCAAGGTCGGTCTTCTTTCAGGCGGCCAGAGACAGGCCCTTACCCTGCTCATGGCAACCCTCAAAAAACCGGAGCTTCTTTTGCTCGACGAGCACACCGCCGCCCTCGACCCCAAAACGGCTGCAAAAGTCCTTGAACTTACCGAAAAATTCGTTGAGCAGGACAAGCTCACAGCTTTCATGGTTACACACAACATGAAGCATGCCATTCACTACGGAAACCGCCTGATTATGATGATGAAAGGTCACATTGTCTACGATGTCCGTGGCGAAGAAAAAAAGAACCTCAAAGTCGAGGACCTGCTTGAAAAATTCAGCGCGGCCGGAGATTTGAACGACCGTATGATGCTGGGGGAATAATTCGAAACGCAAATCCATCCGTGGATTTGCGGATTCGCACGAGAATTTTGCTTCGCAAAATTCTCTCCCAGCTTATCCCCTGCATCCTTGCAGGGCTTTTTTATTTCAAATCTTTTCTTATAGAATATAAATCATCAATTCATTATAATAGATTCACTTTATCTTAATTCTATAGAGGAAAATATGTCAGAAGTTAGAGTTCGATATGCACCGTCACCAACAGGTATGCAGCACATCGGTGGCGTCCGCACTGCACTTTTCAATTATCTTTATGCCCGCTCTCAGGGCGGCAAATTCATTCTCCGTCTCGAAGATACAGACCGCACCCGATACGATGAAAAATATGTCAAAAATCTTTACGATACAATGGCATGGCTGGGAATTGAATGGGACGAAGGCGGCGAAAAAGGCGGCGAATACGGCCCTTATGTTCAGTCAGAGAGATTTGAGCTTTACAAAAAATACGCACAGGAACTCGTAGACAAAGGCGAGGCTTACTACTGCTTCTGCGATGCTGAGCGACTGGAGCGAATCAAAAAAATCCAGACCGAAAACAAGATGGCTCCGGGCTACGACCGAAACTGCCGTCACCTCACTCCTGAGGAAATCAAGGCTAACCTCGACGCAGGAAAACCTTATGTAATCCGCCTCAAAGTGCCGCTTGAAGGAGAAACAACTTTCCATGACCACTTGCTGGGCGACATCACATGGAAAAACGAAGACATTTCCCCGGATCCGGTTTTGCTCAAAAGCGACGGCTTCCCGACATATCACCTTGCGAACATTGTTGACGACCACTTGATGAAGATTTCTCATGTTATGCGTGCTCAGGAATGGATTCCTTCTACCCCGCTCCATGTGCAGATGTACAGAGCTTTCGGCTGGGAGCATCCTGAATTCTGCCATCTCCCGATGGTAAACGGTTCGGACGGCAAAAAACTCTCAAAACGACACGGCTCAACTTCACTCAACGAGTTCCGCGCACGAGGATATCTTCCACAGGCTATCGTAAACTATGTTGCTTTGCTGGGCTGCTCATACGAGGAAGGCCGTGATTTCTATACACTTCCAGAACTTGCAGAGAGATTCAAGCTTGAGCACCTTAACAAGGCTCCGGCTGTATTCGACT
>DGTW01000213.1 GCA_002393835.1 Treponema sp. UBA4326 | reverse complement strand
AGCTTTGTTGATATTACCAATATTGTACAGAGACAAAATAAAAATGACGGCTCCCAGGTCCTTTACACAATAGATGATCTCAGAAAATACAGTTATTTTGACAGGATAGTTGATGAGGTCAGTCTGGACGAAATACTCGATCCGCTGACAGGAATCCTGAACCGCTCATATTCAATAAAGTTTGTCCGTTCGCTCATAGCAGAAAACATTCCTTTTTCTTTTACAATAATTGATCTTGATAACTTTAAGTTCGTAAACGACAATTACGGACATACGGCTGGTGACAAGGTTTTGAAATCTGTATCCAAAGATCTTGTGGAATTTACAAAAGGCTTTGCTCTTGCAGGAAGGTTCGGCGGGGATGAGCTTCTGCTGATTGATTTAAAGAATATTTCCCAGTCTGACAAACTTAATTTTTTTGAAGGCCTTTACGGAAAATCAAACGTGTTACGGAAAGAGGTTTTCTTTGAAAACGGACAGGCCTTTGTAACCGGAACTTCAGGATGTGCGTCCTTCCCTCATGATTCTGACAATTTTTCTGATCTGTTCGGCCTGATTGATAAAATGCTTTATGTCGGAAAGAGCATGGGGCGAAACTGCTACAAGATATATGACGAAGAAAAGCACAGGTATGTAGAAATCCGTAAGATTGCCAGAAACGGTATTTTTAAGACAATGCATAAACTGCGTTCTGAAATCGAAAAAGAAAAAACTCTTGAAGGCAAACTTATAAAAGCAATGCCTCTGATCGGAGAAATTTTGCTGATAAAGGATCTTTATTATGTTTCTGCGGACGGAAAAATGCATGCAGTGCACGACAAAAATTTTTGCCATGATGCATCCGATTTGCCTGCAATTATGGAAGACGATCTGCTTTCCCAGGGATCGCTTGATCTGATAAAAAAACATTCACCGAAATTCTATAAGGCTCTTATCAGCGGTGGCTTTGAATCAGTACTGATTTCAAAAATCCGGAAGGAAAACGACATAAAAGGGTATCTGGTATGTGCCGTAGACCGGAGCCTTAGAATATGGCAGGAAAATGAATGTGCAATTGTCTATTATCTTGCCGGTCTTCTTGCTGACACAGAGTAAGATAAAATTTCCCCTACACTCCTAAGATTCGATGGATGCGCCTTAAGAAATTAGTATTGACCAAGGTATAACACTGTTATACAGTTAGTTCAAGCTAACTTAAAAAAGAGGAGTTGAAAATGAATATAGCTCTTGGAGATGTAGAAACTACGGCCCTGATTCCTGTTGCAATCAAGGCGAATGAGACGTTGCGAAAAAATCCCCGCGTCTGCGATGAAGTTGCTGTGGAGATGATTAAGACGCTCGGAATCGACACAAAGCCTTTTGACAAATTCATGTCACACGAGGGCGTGATTGCCCGAACGGTAATGCTCGACCGCATGGTAAAAGATTTCATCGCAAAAAATCCTTCAGCCGTAATCGTGAACATGGGAGCAGGCTTTGATAACAGGTTTTCACGTGTGGACAACGGCTCAATCTTCTGGTTTGATCTGGACTTGCCGGATTCTATTGAACTCCGCAAAAAAGTTTTTAGTGAGCGTGAGCGGGTTTCAATGATTTCGGGAAGCGTTCTTGAAGATAAGTGGTGTGCTGCCGTAAAGACAGAAATCGCAAAAACGAACTCGAAAGTGCTTTTCCTTGCCGAAGGGCTTTTCATGTATCTCACCCTTGAAGAAATTGCAAAGCTTCTTGATGTCTTAAAATCGAATTTCCCGAACGGAACTCTGATTGCCGAGCAGAATAATCCCCTCATGGTCAAAAACCAGAAATATCATGACACGGTAAAAAATACGAATGCCGTTTTCAAAAGCGGAACCTGGAGCGGGCAGGAAATTGCTGACCTGTGCGAGGGGGTTCGTTTTGTGGAAGAACACAGTTTTAACGAAGAAATGAAAAAACATTCTGTGCGCGGCTGGCTTTTTGCAAAACTTCTTCCAAAGATGAACGACCGCTGGGCAGTTTTTGAGCTGTAAGGAAGCAATCGAAATGGCTCACCGCCACGGCTACACAACAGTCACAAGCCATCGTTCAGGCGAAACTGAGGACACAACAATCGCCGACATCGCAGTTGCAACAAACTCAGGACAGATTAAGACAGGTTCCATGAGCCGAACAGACCGCATGGCAAAATACAATCAGCTCATCCGAATCGAAGAAGAATTCGGAGATACAGCAGTTTACGGCTATAAAAAACTCAGATAGTCAAAATATTTTTTAAGTCCATGATGCCCGTGAGTGAAATCTTGCGGGCTTTTTTTTTAGAGGAAAAGAAGTGATTGACAAGAATATAACACTGTTATATATAATAACTGTTAGCAAACACTAACAGGAGTTTAAAATGTCAAAAAAGAAATCTCTTTTAAACTGGATTTTTACCTTTGCGGGCGAAAAAAAGGCTGCCTACTTTGCAAGCATTTTTTTTGCAGTTCTTAAAGTTGCCTGCGGAATCGTACCGTACTATCTCATTGCGCTTATTGTGCGCCAGCTGCTGGAGGGCGTGCGGGACTGGAATGTTTACCTTAAGGAATGCGGTGTTATTGCCCTTTTCTGGGCAGGAAACGCACTCTTCCACATGGTTTCTACCACGCTGAGCCATGTTGCAACCTTTAACGTGCTTGCCAATATCCGCAAAAAGCTGTGTGACAAGCTTACCCGGGTTCCGCTTGGTTCAGTGCTTGATATGCCCTCAGGTTCCCTCAAAAGCATTCTGCTGGACAGAATTGACAGCATGGAAACAACTCTTGCCCACATCCTGCCGGAATGGACCAGCAACCTTCTGCTGCCGGTGGTAATGTTTGTGTATCTTTTTAACCTTGACTGGAGGATGGGGCTTGCTTCCCTGGCAACCCTCCCGCTTGGAATAATTTCTTCCTGCTTCATGATGATTAACATGACGGAACGCTTTAACAACGCCATTGAAAAAACAAAAATCCTTAATGACACCGCCGTGGAATACATCAACGGCATCGA
>DGTW01000217.1 GCA_002393835.1 Treponema sp. UBA4326 | reverse complement strand
TTCCGTCGATGTCGCTGAAAAGAATGAGTAAATCCGCGCTCCAGAGAATCGCCGTGATTGCAGAAAGATTGTCGTTGTCTCCAATGGCAAATTCATCGGTTGAAACAGAGTCATTTTCGTTGATGATTGGAACGACCCCCTCATCAACCAGAGTGAAAAGGGTATTTCTGATATTGAGTGAGCGGTGATTGTCCTCAAAATCTTCCTTAGTGAATAAAAGCTGACCTATGTGAAGGTCTTGCTCTGCAAAGGCCTTGCGCCACTGAGCCATAAGCTCAACCTGGCCGATAGCACACAGTGCCTGCCTGAAGTGAACGTCTTTTTTGCGAGCCCATTCCTTGAGGGTTGAAACACCAGAAACCTGTGCTCCCGAAGAAACGACGACGATTTGCTTTCCTTTTGCGATTAAATTCTTGCACTGACGGGCGAAGGAAGCCATGAATTCCGTGTTCTGGGTTCCGTCTGCCTTTGCAAGGGTGTTGGAGCCGATTTTGATTACGATTTTTCGTGATTGAGCAAGTGTTTCTGCGATTGTCATAGCCTTTCCTTTCTATACATAGTAACAAATTGCAGAAGATTTGGAAAGAAGGGGCGATTCTTAAAGATTTTCCGCCATTTTGCGAATCGTTTCCTTCCATTCGGCTACGAACCAGTCCGGCTCGGTGCGTCTGGCTCCGTACAAATAAATGGCCCCTTCATCAAGGACAAGCTGATAAGGCAGAATCTGACGATGACGCTCCTCAGGCTCCCACTTGCTGTTGTAGTAAAAATCAAGCGTGAAATTGTTTTTGAGTGCAAGAAGGACTTTTTCGCAAGCCTCTTTTTCAAGCACAGGCTGCGAAGCCAAAAACCAATGCTCCTGCGAGCAAGACTGCCAAAATTTTCTTAATTGCTTTCATTGAAAGCCCCCTTTTTTCATAAAATTTAAGACTATTATAACGGAGGTGGTAGTCATCTAATGACCAAACAAGAAGGATTTTGCAGGATTTTTGATTTTTTCCCCGCAAACATCTAGTCAAGTGAAAAAATCTCAAATCTGTGATATACTTCTGCCTATGAGCAATTATCTGAACAGCAGTCTTTTTCTCGAAAATTTTCGTAAGGCGCGCAATGCTTCAAATTATGTAGACAAATCTCCTTTAATCAGGGATTTGGTTCCCAGCATAAATGATGAAAATCGATTTGTCTGTATTACCCGCCCCCGCCGTTTCGGAAAGAGCATTGCCGCCAACATGATTGCCTCATTTTTTGGAAAAGTTGATTCCGCCCCGATTTTTGAAGGCTTAGCAATCAGTAAAGAAACAGAAATCGTCAAAAAACATCAGCAAAAGCATAATGTCATTTTCATCGATTTCAGCCAGAATGTTGAATCTGATGACACTTTCGATTCTTATCTTGCAAGAATTATTTCCAAGTTAAAACAGGATATTCTATCATCATACCAAAATCTAAACCTCTCTGAAAAACTCACACTGTCTGATTTGCTCAAAGAATGTTGGCTTAAAACCGGCGAGGGATTTTTCTTCATTTTTGACGAATGGGATGCCCCTTTTCGTTTTGATTTTGCATCCGAAACAGATAAAAAGCATTTTGTGGATTTTCTTCATGTTCTTTTAAAGGGTCAGGCTTATGTTGAATTCGCATATATGACTGGAATCCTGCCTATCAAAAAATATTCCAGCACCTCTGACTTAAATATGTTCCTCGATTATTCGCTTGCAACTCAGGAAAAATATTCCCTGTATTTTGGTTTTACGGAAAATGAAGTTGATTCGCTTTATCAAAAGAATTCACAAGGCAGAAAACTCAATTTTACGCGTGCAGATTTACAGAAGTGGTATGACGGTTACATTACTGAAAACGGAATGCACCTCTATAATCCACGCTCAATTATTGCCGCTTTCAGCAACAATCAGCTAGGAAATTATTGGACAAGCAGCGGACCTTCTGATGAAGTTTTCAATATATTAAAACTGAATGTTGAAGAAATTCAAAAGCCTGTTGCACAGCTGCTCGCTGGCGAATCCGTGAACTGTATAATAAACGAAAATGCAATCAATTCAAAAAACACAGGCTCAAAATTATACATTTTCTCAGCAATGGTCGTGTATGGATTGTTGTCTATGGACGGAAAAACAAAAGTAAAGATTCCGAATTATGAGATAATGCAAAAATTTGACGAAGCTTTGCAAGAAAACAACGGATTGGGCTATATAAACCAGCTGGCTATGAAATCTTCAGAAATGCTCGATGCCATATTGAATAACGAGGAAGAAAAAGCCGCAGAATTGCTGGAATTCGTGCATGACACGGAAACGCCTCTTTTTGAATACAACCGTGAAAATGAACTTACCGCTGTAGTGAACCTGGCCTTTCTTGCAGCAAGAGACTCATATTTTGTAACCAGGGAAGATAAAGCCGGAAAAGGCTTCACAGATTTTATTTTCACTCCCAAAAATCCAGCCGATGACTGCATAATTCTTGAACTTAAGGTTGATTCTACTCCCCAAAAAGCCATAGAACAAATAAAACGAAAAAATTATATCCAGCATTTCAAAGCAAAACTTGGAGAGTCATCTTATTACACAGGACGCATTTTGCTTGTCGGTATAAGCTATGATAAAAAAGAAAAAAAACATTTCTGCAAGATAGAAGAAGCATAGAAATGGCGGCAAGGAAAAGCCCCTGGCCGTGATAGAATTTTGTAAATTTTTTCAGTTTTCCGTGCTTTTTTTGAAGAACCATGCCTTTGCGCCTTCAAAAATCTTGTCGCTGATTCCGCCGAAGAAGATGTACATTCCCATGCTGAGTATCCAGAAGATAAACATGTTGAGCGTGGCTTCGGAATAGACAAAATAGAGCACGCTTGCCACAGCCTGCATCATAAAAAACGGAAGCATAAGCGGCAAAAGCCTTTTGTTCCACTTTGACCACATAAAGCCGAGCAAAATGCCG
>DGTW01000278.1 GCA_002393835.1 Treponema sp. UBA4326 | reverse complement strand
TTTTTTAATAGGAAATTTAAACCAACGGTTTTTTTAATTCCCTTTTGCAAACAGATTACCACTCGTTTTCCATGTGGTCAACGGAAATTTTTGAAATTTTCCGCCAAAAGTGTAACTATTTCTGTCAACTTTTGTTGTAATACCGAAATTTCAGTACTATTCCGTCATTTTTCCGCCATGAATTAAGGTTATTTTTTGGTAACCAAAACGAATGAGAACTGTTTTATAGATTTTCGGCAGGGGGTGGGGAAATCTTGAGGGCTAACAAACGCCCGCTGTAATCTCACGGATTTGCTCGATGCTCATTCCAAGAGATTTCGCAATTATTTCGACAGAGACACCGTTTTTAAAGAAACTTTTGGCATTCGCAATGACGTTTTCCTCTTTAGCCTCTTGATAGGCCTCTTGATAGGCCTCTTTGTATGCTTCCTTGTATGCCTCTTTTCGCTCTTCCTTAATCGTCTGTTCCCATGTCATATATTGATTTCTCCAGAATGAGTTCTTTTTTATTAGAGCGACTTTTTCATTCAGTTTGCGGGTGAAGTCATTGTCTGCCCTTTCACCACGCAAATACTTGAAGAAAAGTTTCTCATCCTCGGATTCAAGTTTATCACACTTAGAAGCGTTAAAAAAGACCTTGTAAGTTCTGTCTTCCAATTTCGTCTCTTTGTCCTCTGCGCAGATATTCTCGAAAGAATAAACAGGAAGACCTTTATTGAAAATATCAGACAGACAAATGAAGATGATGTATGTATCCTTCAACTCGTCGTAGTCGATTCCGGCGTTAAGGTTATCCATGTCAATTATGCTCTGATAATATCTTGACCGTTTGGGAAGGTTCTCTTTCTTTACGGTCTGCATCTCAAGATCGAAAATTCGGTTGGAATCCTTCGTATAGACATCGAATCTGACAGTTTTTGAGTCAAGCCCCTCCTGCATAGTCCGTTCCATCTGCGGTGGTTCCAGATGATCAATCTTGATATGAAGCAGGATTTCCAGAAGATGCTTACAAAGATCCGGGTTTGATTCCATCACTTTGCAAAAGATAAAGTTGTTCGCCAATGTGAGCGAATTCCACTTTTCTTCCAGCGTCATTGGTTTTTCTGATTTTGTCATAAAAAATCTCCTATACATAAAATTTCCGAGAATTCGCTTTCTAAATTCTCTGTAGTATATATAGGATTTAAAATTCGGTTTTCGGCAGTTATGAGCGAAAAAAATGATTCTTTTTTGTGTTTTTTTATTTTCTAAGTCCCTGAACTACCAAATCAATGCTGTCTTTGACTTCACTGACATCTTTTTTATTGAGGACTGCAATTTCAAATATCGCTGACTCAACCAGAGAATAGAGCATGTTGTTCACTGTTTTGACGGGCATTTTTTTGAATTCGCCCCGTTTTTGTCCTTCGATGATAATCATGCTGAGAAGGTGCTTGATTCGGATTACACGGCGGTTAACCCTTTCTTCGGCACTGACTCCTGTTTTCTGCAAATTAATCAGGTAAATCAAAAGGACATTGAAAAGAGGCCTGTTCCCGTTGCAAGTGTCGATGACCCAGTACATGAGCTGTCGCAGGCATTCTTCAGCGGAGAGATTTTTGTCACCAAGAATTTCCATAAGGCGGCTTTCAAGCTCTCCTGTCATCTGCTTGATGCTCCAGGTGAAAATTTCCCGCTTATTCTTGAAGTAAATGTAGAGAGTTGTTCGGGTGATTCCGCAGGCATCGGCTATTTTCTGAAAAGTAACATCATCATAGCCTTCACGGGTAAAGAGTTCCAGCGATTTTTCAAGAATTTCGTGCTTTCGCTTGTCATGCTCAACTACGATAGCCATTATCTTCTGCCCCGGTTAGAGTTGAACTTGTTGCGTGGAGATTTTTTGTTCCATTCGCCTCTTTCACCGCCAGAAGCCCGGCCTTTTTTCTCTCTTTCGCTTCCGTTGTACATGTAGAAAGTTGTGTCTAAGTTTCCTGCCTTGAGGTCTTTTAAGGTGCTTGCGTAGTGTGCGATGCACTCCTGGAAATGCTTGTTTGAGGTGATTACGCCGATTTCCCAGCCAGGGAAGTCTGTGAAGAGGGAAGACATGCTTCGGTAAAGCTCTTTTGCCTGCTCTTCTTCGCCAAGGCGCTCGCCGTAAGGCGGATTACAGATGATGAGACCGTTTTCGTAAGGGGCCTTGAGGTTTTTAAAGTCTGATACATCAAAATCCGGGCGTTCGATTCGGGCGTCAGAGCCAATCATCTGAAGGGCACGGCCAGCCATGACACAGGCGTGTTCAGCGTTTGTTCTTGAGCGCTGGATTGCGCTTGGGTCGATGTCTGTTCCTGTGATACGGCATTCGACATCAGTGCGGATTTTTTCGGCTTCGGCGCATTTGATTTCGTGGGCGCGGTTTGCGTTAAAAATCGGAAGATTTTCGAGGGCAAAACGGCGGCCAAAGCCCGGAGCCACATTGTGAGCATAAAGGCAGGCTTCGATTGGAAGTGTTCCAGAACCGCAGAATGGGTCGTGCAAAGGGATTTTTCGCCTCCAGAGCATGAGCTGAAGCATTACTGATGCCGTTGTTTCGCGCAAGGGGGCAACGCCGCCGTCTGTGCGGTAGCCCCGCTTATGAAGTGGCAGGCCGCTCAAATCAAGGCAAATCTGAGCCTCGTCTTCAGTGATGAAAACCCTGATGTCGCTTTCTTCGCCACTTTCAGGCAGGCTTGACATGCGCCAGACATCACCAAGCTTTTTGTAAATTGCCTTCTGGACGATTCCCTGAATGGCATGTTCTGAATTCAGCTTTGATTTGTAAGTTCGCACCTTATCGACGGTGACTTTAGAGTCTTTTTTGAGAAAATCCTGCCATGAAATTGAGTAAACTCCGTCAAAAAGCTGATCAAAGTCTTCGGCTTGATAGCGGGCAAGCTCCAGATAGACACGGTCAGCCGTACGAAGGCAAAGATTAGCACGAAAAAGTGCGTCATCATCACCAGTGAAAAAAACACGGCCTGGCGCGTTTCCGTTTAATTTGTAACCAAGAAGCTTAATTTCGTTTCCCAGAGTTTTCTCTGCGCCCACAGCGCACAATGCGACAAGATTATTCATGGTGACAGTGTACACTATTATGACATTTTTGTCAAAAGTGTCATTCAAAGCAGAAATCCGTGCGGGGAAAATTGCATGTGCACAGGGCTGAAACTAGAAAATCTGGAATTTATAACTTAAAGTCAAATCGAACCAGCTGGAAGCCGCACCACTGTCTGCAACGCTGGATAAAGTGTATGAGCTTTGCGTACTCTTTTTTTCGTATGTAGAGCCTCTTATGACGGGCATATAGAAATAACTGGCAGTCAACGCAAGAGAATGTCTGCCGTATATTTTGTATTCCAGCCCAAAATTCCACTTGAAGGCCGCAAATGAATCTATGGTCTTATCAGCATAATCTTTTTTTGTCAGCAGGTGGCTGTCATAAGAAATTGCATAAACATATGGCGCGAAGAAAAAACCTGCCGTCACTGAAAGATTTATGGGCAAATCAAGGGAAAAATCACTTCCCAGCCAGAGATAATCAGATATTCGCTGATAACTGATGACCCTTTGTCCTGAAAAATCGTGGGTTTCCTGATGAGCCGTGTCATCGTTGGGATAGTAACCGCCCCCACTTTTTGCCTCGCCATACCAGGCCTCTCCATTTCTGCCTGTAAATTTTATGTTCTGGTATTCAAAGGCAATGGCAGGCCTTATTCGGAAAATGTCAAAAATACGAAACTCGTAGCCGCCTTTAAAGCCGAAAGAAATGTCATAATCAAGGTTATTGTCGCTTTCTGAATAATTCGTCTTGACTTCGTTTCCACCTGATGAAGTCGCATACTGAATGTTCTGCCAGTCAGAATCGAACATAGCTCCTGTTTTCATGGGAATTCCAGCAATGAAGTGGCTTTCCTCAAAGAATCCGAGCCAGCCGCCACGGATTTTTATGCCATATTGCAATTCCGGTTTGATTTCCCAGTTTAACTCGCTAAGCTTATCAGAAGATTGCTTTGAAGCCTTTAGGAAAACATATTCATCAATCTGCCCGTATTTCATGCCGAAAAGCGGCTCCACGGAAAGGGAAAAAGGAAAGTTCCTTATTTTTTTTGTTTCATTCTTTTGATGCTGTTTTTCTTTAGAAGAAGAGGTAATTTTCAACTGTTCACAGAATAACGCTGTAACTTCATCAACTGCCGATGATGATGATAAAAAAATGTCGCTTAAGTCTTTCCGATTGGTTGATTGCACATTAAAAAGAATTTCTCCTGTCGAGAAAGAAATCATACTTAAGGAAAGTATGTAGCTGGAATTAATGCAATCAACATATGAAATTATAGAGTAATCCGCTAAATAAGAAATAGGGTCTGTTATTTTGAATTTCGTATGTTTTTTTATATTCGCTTCTATTCTGTCTTTTATTTGTCTAGGAATTGATTCATCAATAGGATCTAGACCTCTTGCAATGTTCTGTCTGTTTACTGAATCTAAATCAGTTAAAAGGACAGTAATATAGGCATCATCTGTAATCGCTTGTTGAGAAAAACTGATAGCTGATAATAAAAAAAAACATATAAAACATGAAAGAAGTTTTTTCATTATTCTTTGATTGGATCCACTCCGAAAATGTTGCTCAGCTGCTTGCGGGTGGCTTCCATGTCTTTTGGATATGGAGCCGTGAAAGTGACTTCTTCGCCGGTCTTAGGGTGGGTCAGAGTGAGTTTGTAGGCGTGAAGGGCAAGACGGCTCAAAAGAGGCCGCTCGGCATTTTCGTCACCGTTCCAGCGTTTTTTGATTTCAGAAAGAAGGACAGGATGCTGATTGCCCGAATAAAGAGGGTCGCAGACGATTGAAATGCCCAGAGATTGCAGGTGAGCGCGAATCTGGTGGGTGCGGCCTGTGTGAGGGCGAGCCTCAATCCATGAATAGGGGCCGCAATTCCCTAAATTTTTGAAGTCAGTGATGGCAACTTTGCCGTATTTTTGATTTAAGACTGTGCGGTGCCGTGAGTCTCCGTCTACGAGAAGCTTTGAGTTGACGGTTTTTGTTTCCCAAAGAGGGTGGCCAAGTACGAGAGCGTGATAAATCTTCGTGACCTTGCGGTTCTCGAACTGCATTGAGAGATTTCGGTGAGCCTCAGGATTTTTCGCATAGATTACGCAGCCGGAAGTGTCTTTGTCGATTCGGTGGACCGCAAACAATTTGCCGAATTCTTTTTCGGCTTCGATATCCAGGCGGGGAGCGTCCTCATCGTAACGGTCGGCGGCAATCAAAAGGCCGCTTCGTTTGTTGAGAACGACAATGTCATCATCATTATAAATTACGGTGTAGTCAGGTGTGATTTTCATTGCCCAAAATTATATCAGAAAATGCAGAGAAAGTCAGTTGATGACTCCAATCTTCCTGAGCCAGGGAAGCAGTTTTTCCTCGTTCCAGTGAGTTTCCTTCATTATGTCGGAATTTCCTTTCATGCCGAAACCGTGACCGCCTTTGGGGTAGCTCACAAAAAGATGAGGGATGTTTTTGTCGCTCAAAGCCTTTTCCAGCCTTATGGAATTTTCGTAGATAACTACGGGGTCGTCCTCGCAGGCGAGAAGAAAGACCGGCGGCATGTTATCGGGGACATTCATCTCCATTGAAAACTCGTCTTTGAGGCTCTGTGAGTAGGCGTGTCCCCAGAAATTCCAGGGCCGCCAGCCCATTGTGGCCTTCGGCTCGCTCCACTGGTGGCCAAGCAAGCTCCGTCGGCTCCATTTATGGCCTATGTCGTCCTGCATGGTGACGACCGGGTAAATCGGCATTACGAAGTCAGGGCGCAGGCTTTCCTTTGTCTCGATTCCGAGTTTTGTAAGCTCATTGTGGCTTTTCGCAAATTCCCCGGCCATTGTGACCAAGTGACCGCCTGCGCTGTAGCCGATTGCGCCGACTTTATTTTTATCGATGTTGAATTCATCGGCGTGTTCACGGACATAAACAATCGCCATCTGAATGTCTTCCAGCTGGTCGGGATAGTGGTGGCAGTTGTAAGCAACCCGGTACTGCAAAACAAAAGCCGCAAATCCCTGTGAAGAAAACCAGCGGGCAGAAGCAAAGCCTTCGTGGCTCATTCCAAGATGATGATAGCTTCCCCCCGGACAGATGATTACGGCTGGTAGGGAGCGAGAGTCAGCATTTTGGGAAGAAATATTTTCATCAGAAGCCTCGCCTTTTGGCGGAGAGTAGTAGAGAATCGTGTCCCGCTTTTGGGTTTCCATCTTGGGAATACCATCCCAGAGGAAGATTTTTTGCGCATAGTCTTTTGCAGAAAGCTGCGTGCAGACAGAAAGTGCGATGAATATAGTAAGAATTTTTAGCAAGCGAGGGGTTGAAGAATGATTCATAGATAAAAGTATATCAAAATTGTGAAGAAATGTCTGAGGGGGAAATATACAGGGGCTCCGCATTATATTGCAT
>DGTW01000283.1 GCA_002393835.1 Treponema sp. UBA4326 | reverse complement strand
TCATGATTGCGGCCGCCTATAACCAGCACTCATATTACTTGCAGACCCTCAGCTTCTTCAGCTCAAAACTCAAGGGAAAAGAAGTTAGGGATGCTCTTCTTGAATGCAAGGATCCAATGGAAGCTTACAAAATTCTCACGGCTGAGTAAAATGAAGTAAAATTTTGAAGCGGAAAATTGAAAGTCAATTTCAGTTTTTCGCTTTTTTTTTGCCTTGATTTTTTGTATAATATCCCCATGAAAAAAAATCTTCGTACTGCATTTAAAATTGTCAAAATACTTTTCATTTTTCATTTTTCGTTTTTTAATTTCCTTTCCTGTTCAAAATCCAATCAAGTCCATTCCGTGAGCGAAAACACCCTCTTTACTCTTGGTTACGGAAATTTTGAGGATGAGCTTAATCTGTTTGACCTTGCGAAAACCGGCGGAATCCGCACCTACATGACTATGAGGGACGGTTTTTTCTATATTGCAAACGGTGAGTCCAAAAAGCTTCTTGAGCTTAACTCTTACGGGGATTTGCTCAGCCTCTACTATAACGACGATATTTTAAAAGATGTTGCCTTTGCCGGAAAAGACTCCGTGAATTCAACGAAAAAAGCTATTGCTTATCCTTTCAATACTTTGGGACCACTTGCTGTGGATTCCAGAAAATATATCTATGCTGTGGATACGCTCCCGCTTGAAAGGCAGGAGAGGGACAAGGCCAACAGGCTGCTCCTTTCTTTCGTTGTCCTTCGCTTTGATTCAAACGGAAAATTCATTGACTATCTAGGTCAGCAGGGACCGGGCGGAACTCCCTTTCCTTATGTGAAGAACATTTATACCACCAGGGAAAATGAGCTGGTGGTCGTCTGCACCACAAATGACGGCCTTATCGCCTACTGGTTCAATACCAACGGCTTTCTCTTGTACACTGTTCCTGTTTCCCAGACCACAGTTCCGAAAATCAAGGTCGAGGACTCTTCCGAGACACCGGCCTATGTTTCCGTCGAGAATATGATTCCTGACTGCTCTGAGCACAAGCTTTATGTCAAGGTTGATTATTACATGGCTTCCCTGGATTCATCTCTTAAGGTTCAGTCTGGAATTGATTATTACACCACGCTTTTGTGTCCACTCAACATTGAGAACGGAAAGTATGATGAGCCTCTTGAAATCCCGTCCTACGAGTATTCGGTGACTGAAAATCTTACCAAGGAGATTTACAACCTTCCCTATGATTTTCTTGGCGTAACTGAAAACGGCTGGCTCTTCTTTATAGTGCCAAATGAGGACGGTTTTATCGTGCAGATGGTGCAGCCTGACGGACAGAGAATCGTAAAGCGTTCCCTTTCAGTCGATCACTCGAAAATTCTCTATTATACTTTGTCTCTGAGCGGAAACGGAATCATCTCGGCTCTGTTCGTAAAGAGCGAGAATGCCCAGGCCTTATGGTGGAGGACGGACTCCCTGCTGGCCTCCTTCATTAATCAGTAGCTTGGGAAGGTTTTTATGGATTTTTCAAAGATTGAGGAGACCAGACCTGACAATCCCAGCGAAGAGGAGCGGATGGTTTTTCATTACAGTCGCTCCGAGCGACTTAAGCGCGCTCCGAAAATCGTGCAGGATTATTATTCCGGGGACTTCAAGCCTTATAAGGGAGGACTCTTAAAATCACTTGTCAACACTAAGAGCAACCGCCTTCTTTTCGTTACTATTATTTTTGCTTTTGGAATCATTCTTTTTATGAATTATTTTGGCCCTCAGAAAAGCACGGGAAGCCTTTCTGGCGTGGATGTCAGTCTTTCCGCTTTTTCTTATGAGGATTCCCTTTATGCCAGCCTGAAAATCAAGGATGCTTCAAAAAAGAAAAAAGAAGAATTTAAGTCTGGCTTTCCAGTCACAGTAACATTTTCTGTCTACGACAAAGAGAATCTTGTGATTGGCGAGAGAAAAGTAAGCGGAAAATATGATGGAAAGGAAATATTCTTGCGGACAACTTTTTCTGATTATGATATAATAAAAGTAGGGGCAGTTTGTTCGATGAACGGGGGACTTGTAAGCCTTGAGTCTCCTGTAGAAAAGCGCTAGATGCAAAAAAAGAGGATTTTATGCTTCAGTTTTATTTTCTGTCAATTCTGTTGAACCTTGTGGCTGGCCTTGTCTTTATCTATGTCGTTCGGGGCGATGGAGAGACAAGCCTTGTCCTTTCTGATTCTGATGACGCTCTTGCCGATGATTTATCTCCGGCAGCAAGTTCTACTTCTCCAGATTTCGATCCTGAGAAAGACGACCTTGACATAAATTTGGACTCAAAGTCCGCAGAGAAAAAAGAGTCTGCCTCTGCAGGCCTGAAAAGCCTGGCCCTGCCTTTCCTTGGGGATAAGACCTTGCAGCTGGTTGTGGGAATCCTTTCCCTGCTTACCGGTCTTATGAAGCTTCTTTCCCCGATTCAGTACGATATTCCTGTCGTTGGCGACCTGATTCCTTCTTTGGCAGGCCTTGTCGCCGGAGCCGTGCTGCTTTTGGACTGGTATCAGGAGCGAAGTGAAGTGGAACTGCCCCTTCCCGAAGCCCTGAGAGCCGTATACGACGGTGGCCGCAAGTACCTTGGAATTTTCTGCATCATTGCGGCTGTCCTTCACTTTATTTTCCCAAGGGTGCTCTTCCTGTAAGACATGCTAAAAAATCAAATCAATATGACGGAAGGGGCGATTTTCCCAAAACTGGTGAAATTCGCCGTTCCCCTGATTTTAAGCTCTATTCTCCAGCTTCTCTTCAATGCGGCTGATATCGTGGTTGTCGGCCGTTATGCGGGGGATAATTCTCTTGCGGCTGTAGGCTCAACGAGCTCTATGGTCAACCTGATGGTCAATTTTTTTATCGGCCTTGGTGTCGGCTGCAATGTCGTTGCGGCTAATTTCCTTGGGGCGGGTAAAAAAGAAGAACTGAACAAGACCGTTCACACCACAATGGTGCTGAGTCTGATTGGAGGCCTGCTCCTCACTTTGCTTGGAATTACATTTTCACGCCAGATTCTTATTCTTATGGCTTCGCCGGAGAATGTCCTTCCTCTCTCAACCCTTTATCTCAAGGTCTTTTTCGGAGGAATTACTGCCACTCTGGTTTACAATTTCGGGGCGGCTCTACTAAGGGCAAAGGGTGACACTAAGCGGCCTCTTTATATCCTTCTCATTGCGGGCCTTATCAATGTAATCCTCAATTTGATTTTCGTCATTCCGCTCAAAATGGATGTAGCCGGAGTTGCCTTCGCTACGGTTCTGAGCCAGATTTTTGCTGCGGTCTGCGTAGTGTGGATTCTGCTCCATGAAGAAGAGGAATTCCGCCTGGAATTCAAAAAACTTCGCCTTGACAAGACTATCCTTCCCCGAATAATCAAAATAGGCTTACCCGCCGGCTTTCAGGGAATGCTTTTCAGCTTTTCCAATATGGTCATTCAGTCTGCGGTCAATTCTTTCGGTGCCGTTATGGTTGCTGGAAACAGCGCGGCTCAGAGCATAGAGGGCTTTATCTATATTTCCATGAACAGCTTTGCTCAGGGAACTCTGACTTTCGCAAGCCAGAATATGGGTGCTCACAAGTTTGACAGAATCAAAAAACTTGTCCTGATAAGCGAAAGTTCCGTTACGGTAGTCGGGCTGCTGCTTGGCTTTTTTGTCCTTGCCTTTGGCCGTTCTCTTCTTGGAATCTATTCTGAAAACGAGGCCGTCATTGATGCGGGAATGCTTCGTTTGTCCGTAATCCTCGCAACTTACTTTACCTGTGGCATGATGGACTGCATGGCGAGCGCAATTCGTGGGGTGGGGCATTCTCTCATGCCCATGCTGGTGACTTTAGTTGGTGCCTGTGGCCTTCGTATGGTTTACCTCTTCACTTTCTTCAGGATTGAACGCTTTCACACTTTCCAGAGTATTTTCTACTCTTACCCCCTCAGCTGGGTTGTCACATTTATCTTTCTTACGATAAGTTTTGTCTGGATTATGCGGAAGATTGAGGCCTAAATAAATATTGCCCTCCCACCAAAATTGTGCTATTCTTTTTAAATAATCTTTTTATTGTAAGGAGTCACTATGACTTACACAGCAGAAGTGGAACACATGTGTCCTTTGGCTAAGGGCGCATATCATGGTCCTGCACCAATCCCTGAAGAGGGCGAGTGGGTTCAGGTTAAAAAAATTGAAGATGTATCGGGCTTTACCCACGGTATCGGTTGGTGTG
>DGTW01000030.1 GCA_002393835.1 Treponema sp. UBA4326 | reverse complement strand
TTTGGGGCTTGGAAAAGCGATTTATAGTGTCGTGAAAGAGTTTGACTGTGCCGACGAACACGGCGATAAATTGCCTTTTAAGGATGGTTGCAATATAATCTATGTGAACGGAGCCTACCGCGGAAACGATGCATTAGGTCGGCTCATGCATGATTTTTGTACACCAAACGCTGACGAGATGAATTATAGCGAGCTTGCCGAAAAGGTTCGCTATCATAAACAAGAAGAGAAAGGAGTAGAGAACATGTGTAGAATTGTTGAAGAATACGGTGATGAAAGAGAAGCGGCTGGAAGGGCTGAGGGCGAAAAGAAAGGAAAACTGTCTTTTGCTCTCGAACTCATAAAGTCAGGGGTACTTTCAATTTCTGCTGCGGCGTCTAAACTCGGAATGAGCGAAGAAGCGATAAAACAACAGATGGCCGCAATGCCACAATAAGCTATGCCAGATAAAAAAGCCCCGCATCGGGCACTTTCGTTGTCGTGTTCGATGCGGGGTAAACTTCTAAGTGAAAATCCACGGATGGATTTTTGTTTCGCTAAATTCCAACAAAGTGTGTATTTACCTTGTCCTGAACGTAGGGAGCGGCGGCGAAGCCGCAAAAACAGTCCGGCGGACTGTTTTTAGCGAGTCTCCCGAAGAGCTGTGCTCGAAGGGTACATGACACAGGAAACTAAATTCCAACAAAGTGTGTATTTACCTTGTCCTGGACGTAGGCCACAAACTCTTCGAGCTTCATTGTCTTCTGCTCAAGGCCTGATGACTGGCGGAAGCGGACAGAGACTGTTCGCTCCTTCTTTTCGTTCTCGCCTACAATCAGGATGTAAGGAGTTTTGTGCTCCTTTGTGATTACCTTGATCTTGCTTCGCATATTGTCGCTTGAAAGGTATGCGTTTGAACGGATGTCTGCGGCAAGAAGAGCATCATTGACTTCTTTTGCGTAGTCGTCAAAGTCATTTGTGACAGGAACGACAGCTGCCTGCTCAAAGGCAAGCCAGGTCGGGAAAGCTCCGGCGAAGTTTTCGATGAGAATGCCCAGGAAACGCTCGAAAGAGCCTAAAATTGCTCTATGGAGCATAACCGGGTGATGCTTCTGGTTGTCAGCCCCGATGTAAGTTGCGTCAAGTCGCTCAGCAGAAGGAAGCTGGAAGTCGGCCTGAATTGTACCGCACTGCCATTCTCGGCCAAGACAGTCGTAAAGCTTGAATTCAAGTTTTGGACCATAGAAAGCGCCTTCGCCCGGCTGAATCTCGTAATCAAGCCCGGCTTCATGACAGGCGTCGGCAAGGGCCTTTTCAGCTCTCTCCCAGGTTGCCAGATCACCTACATGGTCTTCCGGCATGGTTGAGAATTTTACTACCAAGTCATCAAAGCCGAAATCGTGGTAGACTTTTTTGAGGAGCTTACAGAATTTTGCGACTTCTGAAGCAACCTGCTCTTCAGTACAGAGAATGTGGGCATCGTCCTGAACGAAGCCTCGGACACGCATAACGCCGTGCAAAGTTCCGCTGGCCTCGTTTCGGACATCGTGACCGAATTCTGCCAGCCGCATCGGCAAATCCTTGTATGAGCGCTGTCGGCTCTTGAAGATTTCAAGTGCACCCGGACAGTTCATCGGTTTGATTGCAAAGAGGCGTTTTTCGCTCTCGGTGATGAACATATTGCGCTGGTAGTGGTCCCAGTGGCCGCTTCGCTCCCAGAGAGAGCGTGGCATGATTGCAGGAGTGTTGACTTCCTGATAGCCGTCTCGGCGAACCATCTTTCGCATGTAGTCCTGCATAGTGGTGTAGATTGTCCATCCATTGGGGTGCCAGTAAACCTGACCTGGGTTTTCAGGGTCAACATGGAAGAGATCCATTTCGGTTCCCAGCTTCCGGTGGTCTCGTTTTTCGGCCTCAGCAAGCATTGTCAGATAGTCTTTGAGGTCGTTTGGCTTTTCAAAGCAGAGGGCATAGACTCGAGTGAGCATAGGGCGGTTAGAGTCGCCCCGCCAGTATGCACCTGCAATTTTGTCGAGCTTGAAAGCCTGAGCGTTGATTTCTTTTGTGGTGGCAACATGAGGACCGCGGCAGAGGTCAAGGAAGCCGTCCTGCTCGTAAGTTGAAATGACTTCACCTTCCGGCAAATCATTAATCAGCTCAATTTTGTAAGGTTCGTCTGCAAAAAGCTTGAGAGCCTCTTCTTTTGAAACTTCTTTTCGGACAAATTCTGCACCGCTGGCGAGAATCTTTCGCATTTCCTTCTCGACAGCACCAAAATCATCTTCGGTCAATTTGCTAGTGGCGGTGGAAAAATCAAAATCATAATAAAATCCATTGTCGATAGCCGGGCCGATTGCAATCTTAGTTCCCGGAAACAAATGTTTGATGGCTTCTGCCATTACATGAGCACAGGAATGTCGCACAGTGTGGAGTTTTTCGTTTTCTGCCATAAAATTGTACCTTCTATTTTAAAATATTCTATTAGAATAGCGATTTAACGGCTTTTGTTCAACAATTCGGAAAAGTACAAATTCTAGGCAGTAAACAATTTCCCGACTTATGCTATAGTAAAGGCGGTAAATTCTGCCATGATAAAATTCTTATTTTGTCATGCAGGTTCATTTTTTCATATAAACAGTAAATGGAGGAAAATATGAAAAAAATTTCAAAAGTAGCGGCTCTTCTCGCAGCCAGCGCGCTTTTATTCGGAGGGTTGTTCTTGTCTTGCTCTGACAGCGACGACGATGGAAACACAACTCCAGTTTCAGACCCAAACAGCAACTCAGGCTCAGGAAATGGCTCAGGTTCAGGCAGTGGCAATAACGGCGGTTCTGGGAACCAGGAGCCAGAAATCACTGGTACGACCTATGCATGGACTTTCAATGACATCACAACAGATGGAATCAATGCAATAGATGCTGGTGGAGAAAATACAGGAAAGTGGGTTCTCGAAGCTGATTACAAATACAACTCAACACCAGCGGGTCTCGCTCTCACAATGGGAAAAGGCGATGCCTCACAAGGTTTTATTTACAACAAGATTGATCCAGCAATGGCTATCGGTAGCAATCAGTCTGTAGTTAAGGAGAAAGGTGCTAGTGTAGGCGCAGTTGAGCCGGCAGGTGAACTTCTTACAATCAAAAATGTAAAAGGACCTTTCAAAGTATTGGCTTATGTTTCTGGTAATTCAAGCAGTGATAAAACAGACCGATACGCATACATCAAGATTGGTGATGAAGAAGTCTGCGCTCCAACAAAATCAAGCAACACAGTTCCAGCAGCTGGACAGGAACTTTCTTACTCTTATACAGGTACAGACAAAGTTACAGTTGTTATCGGATGTGCTAAATATCTTCGTGTTTACGACATTAAGATTACAAGTTCTGCTGAGCAGGATCAGAGCGACGGAACTACAGTAACTTTCACTCCTCAGTCAGACAACTCAACAGCTAATACAGTTGATACATTGGGCCTTGTCGGAGCAACGGTAGCCTCTGCCGATGAATCAATTGCCACAGCAACAATCGCAAATGGAAAAATCTCAGTAACATCAGTTGCAGAGGGAAACACAACAATCACTGTAACAGATGCCAACAGCAAAACTGCTTCATTCAAGGCAATTGTCTCAGAAACAGGTGCGCTCACAATCGGAACAATTACAAAATTCACACGCTCGGCACCAGAGGCAACAGTTACCGCAAAAGCAAGTTCAGGCACCGCTGCAGACGGAGCAGGAACAGTAACATGGGACGGACTTACAGACCTTGAGTGGAGCATTGACGGAACTAATTGGGCAACTGTAGCAGAAGTTAAAACCCAGATTACCACATTTGATGTAGCTATTGCAGGAACAACAGCAACTGTAACAGGATTGCCAGTTGGAACATACTATGTCCGTGGTAAAGCAAGTGATGCCTACGAGGCAACGGAAAGCACTACAGTTACGGTCGGAAACTCTGCTGCCGCAAAGACAACAGGCTCATTTGATTTGCTTAGTTCAGACCTTTTGGGCATTGGAAGTGCAAAAATTCAGACGAACGACAAAATTAATTTTTCTGCTACTTCTGGAGATTTAACTCTCACTGTCGCACCAACAGAAGTTGGTACATCCGTTGGTACTCTTGCGGTTCAGTATGTAGAGGGTAAAGGTACTCTTATAAAGCGTGATGCAATGAAGCTTGGAAAAATCAAGGGTTCTGTAAAAATGACCATTAAATGGTACATGAACTCTAAGAAATCTGCTGGCGACAGAAATCTTGAGGTTACTGTAGGTGCTACTGGCACTACAGTATCTGTTCCGACTACAGACACAACTTCTGCTGCTGCCGATATGGCCGACTATGTGCTTGACATTGAAGGCGGTACGGACGGCGTAGATGTTTACATCGGCGCTTCAAATGAACTTTACATTAAGGCAATTACAATTGAGTAATTGACCCATAGTGTCATTATCGGGCTTAGACCCGATAATCCCGTGCAAGAGATTGCCTGGTCACGCCAGGCAATGACAGGGGTGTCAGGTGGATTTGCACAGGATGATACTTCTGCAGCATCTGGTGTATATGGAACATTCGTTTCAAACAAAGGTGTTTCAAACGGCTCAAAAACTTGGAATAACGGCGGTTCTTCAAACGTATATGGTTCATCAACTAAAATGTATACTGGGGAATCAGCTGCTGCAGCTGATGTAACATTTACCATTGAATATACAGTCGGCCAGGAATCTTCTGACGGAAGCAATGTTGTAATGACTGGTTCAATTACAGATGGTACTACATCAGACACAAAATCAGTTAAACAGAAAGAAATGAAATGGACTGATACAGCTGGTAAAGTTCAGAGTTCTGTAGTTCCTTACATCTACTTTGGTGCAGGTGCAACAGAGTCAATCACTGTAAGCAATATCAAACTTACAGTTGATGATGCAGCAGTTGCAACAAACGCTGACTAATTGTTTCGTGTGACAAAACAAAATCAAGAAATTCCTTCGCCATCGCCCAATTCTTCAGACGATGGTGGAAGACAACAGACGAGTGGGCAAGCACTTTTCTGTAACATAAAAAAGACAATAGGAATTTTTGACGGCGACTTGAACAAGAGGTCGCCGTTTTTTATGTGACATGTAGTTCAAAAATATATCGTATCCGTCAATTAACCCCTTGTAACCAAAAAAGCACAAAAGAAATATACTTCCCCAAGAGGTATAAAAATGAAACAATCAACAGAAAGGGAAAAGAAAGCAAGGCTGATAGCAGCGTTTAAGCAGAGCGGAGAAACAACTACGGCATTTGCAAAAGAACAGTATCCGCCAATTTCTAGCTATTTGCCCGCAATTCTTTATCAACTTTCAGTTTTCATTTTCCACTTTCCATTTTTAAGGACAGAGCCTGCACTTTTTCCAGGCTTAGTGCAACAGTCTGTGCAATCTGCACATGCAGTGCCAGCGGCAATAGGAACTCTCTGTGCTGGTACCTCCGAAAAACAGCTTTAAATTGATTATTTCTTTGAAAAAAGAGATTTCATAAAAGTTTCATCGAGGCAAATAATCGACAGGAAAGAAAAAATGCCGCCCCGCCGTGGAGCTGTGGCGACAGCCAGTGCGTAGCACCGAGCGTGAGCGAGCGGCGGAAGGGCGGCTAGGAAATGAATGTGGCGCCTTTATTTCTGTGGCATGGTGGCCATTTGCTGCTTTATCGCCTCTTCGCTCATCCCGAGTTTAGATGCCGCAGCAGAAATCGAGAGCAAGCCTTCTTTTATTAGCTCGAAATACGCAGACATTTTTCCTTTCTTTTCGCCCTCAGCTCTAGCTTCTGCAGCTCGCTCATCACCGTATTCTTCAACAATTCTACACATGTTCTCTACTCCTTTCTCTTCTTGTTTATGATAGCGAACCTTTTCGGCAAGCTCGCTATAATTCATCTCGTCAGCGTTTGGTGTACAAAAATCATGCATGAGCCGACCTAATGCATCGTTTTCGCGGTAGGATCCGTTCACATAGATTATATTGCAACCATCCTCAAAAGGCAATTTATCGCCGTGCTCATCGGTACAGTCAACTTCTTTCACGACACGATAAATGGCTTTTCCACACTCCCAGTAATCATCCTCTGTAATGAAAATGATGTAGGTTTCCGGGAGCTTGTCAAAGTCATCGTTTTTCCGCAGCATGTGGCTGTCAAGCATCGCAAGGTTGTAGCGCACCCGTTTGGGAGACGCCCCTGAATCCGCACGCTGAACCTCAACATTGTACTTCTTGCCGTTAAAATCCTCTGCGAGGATATCCAGTTTCACCGAACGCCCGAAAAGATTCCGCTTTTCTTTCTGCGTCATGACGCTTTTTACACGCAGGTCGTTTCGGTCGAGCAGGATTCGCAGCAGGAATTCCGTCGCTTCGTTGTCGCCGTCGAACACAACGGTCATAAAATCATCGTCCATTAGCCTCAGCGCTTGTATTCTCGCCAGCATCTTCGGATCGATTGATTTCAAAGTATTTGTCATTTTTGCCTCCTGCTTATATATTTGAAAAATTTTTAGCTTTTCGGCAGTTTTGAACGAAAATTCTTTGATTTTTTTTGAAAACAAGAGATTTCATAAAAGTTTCATCGAGGCAAATAATTGACAGGAAAGAAAAAAAGCCGCCCCGCCGTGGAGCTGTGGCGACAGCCAGTGCGTAGCACCGAGCGTGAGCGAGCGGCGGAAGGGCGACTAGGAAATAAATGTGGCGCCGTTATTGATGTGTCATTGTGAGCAATTTGTGAAGCCTTCGTTAAAAATGTTTTGTGGCACTTGGTCTGTATGTTTTTTAATTTTCAACTTTCCATTTTTAAGGACAGAGCCTGCACTTCTTCCAGGCTTAGTGCCACAGTCTGCGCAATCTGCTCGTTTGTAAGCACATGCAGGGCTAACAGTCTTTGTGCGTCTTCGAGGGCTCTTTTTCGCTCCCCTTGTGCAAAGCCTTCCTCTCTGGCATCGTCTATGCCTGTGTGCCAGCGGCTCGTCCAGTCTCGCTCCCACTTCTCGGCGGAGAGCTGGTAGGCCCAGTTCTTGCGGCTCAAACTTAATTTAGCCAATAATTTGCTTACCATACCCAGCTCCTCCTTGTGGCCTGCATACTGTGAGAGCCACGATTTTATATTGGGATCATCTCCTGACAAAATTATCATAGCCCATAATTCCAAATCGCTCAACTGTTCATGTTTTTTTGAAAATATGCTTTTGAGCTTGGGAAGCTCTATAAAGTGAATTTGAAGCATGTCCGTGAGCAGGCTCTTCGTGTCACGCTCGTAAAGCTGATAGGCATGGTGAAGTTTTTCGTCGTTTTCCGTGATGAAGTTCATAAATGTAATCTGATATGCGTTTGAAAGACTGCTGTATTTTTTCCCGCGGTTAAGGCTGTCAGAAAGAAGCTTTGAAGCATAGTACACAGAACGATTGACGAATTCATCCTTGTAGTACCGTTGCTGAAGTTCCACGTCCACTTCGGAGCCGTCCTCGAGGCGGCAATGCAGGTCCAAGACGGGACTTTTTGCTTCCATACGCCATAGTGTGAGCTGCGGATTCAAGACTTTCGCTTCAAGAACCTTTCGCCCCAATACGGCTGAAAGCAGGTGACAGCGGCAATAGGAACTTTCAGCGCTGGTACCTCCGAAAAACAACTTGAAGATGACATCTTTTTTCAAATCAAGGCTTTTTCCAAGTTTTGCGTTTTTTGCGGCCATAGCCCAGATTTTTCGGTTAAGGATAAGTGGTGGCATGAGCATGATTTGCCCTCCGAAAAGTAGGATTTCAAATTACCTGTAAAATCACGGTAAAAGTGAGCGAAAATGAAATCATTTTCCCCCACATATTTATTTGAAAAATTTTTCGCTTTTCGGCAACTTTGAAGAAAAAAAAATTGATTATTTTTTTGCAAAATCAAGAGATTTCATAAAAGTTTCATAGAGGCAGTAGACACCGGGAAAGAAAAAAGCCGCCCCGCCGTGGAGCTGTGGCGACAGCCAGTGCGCAGCACCGAGCGTGAGCGGGCAGCGGAAGGGCGGTTAGGAAATGAATGTGGCGCCTTTATTTCTGTGGCATTATGCAAAATCTGTGAAGTCGCCGTCAAAAAGGCTTTATGGCATTTGGTCTGTATGTTTTTTAATTTTCACTTTTCCACTTTCAACTTTCACTTCGTCAATTCCTCTGCGAATTTTTGAACTTCTTCCAGCGGGAGTGAACAGCACTCAGCGATTTCTTCACAAGATAGTTTTCCAAGTTTGAGCAAGTTCTTCGCATTTTCAATTGCGGTTTCACGTGCACCTTCCGCCTTGCCTTCCGCTCTGCCTTCACGCCTTGCACCGTGAATCATGGTGGTGTAATCGCGCTGAATATCTTTTTCACGGTCCTGGAAGTACCATCTCCAACCATCCATGCTGATTTTGTTTAATGTTGTTTCTGCGCCCATGATTCCCTCCTCGCTCTCTGCAAGTCTGCTGATTAAGTCCTGTTTATTTGGGTTATCCGCTTCCTGTAGAAATTTACACCATTTGACGGCAGTTGGCAAGTTTTTTATATCATCCAGATTTGTAATTTCCGGCATTTTAGGGAGTTCCATGAAAATTACATTCAAAATCCCAGAAAGATGAGAATTGTCAGCCGAGTCCATTAGCGTGTAATGATGAATTGGATTATCGTTTGTAGAATCATACTTGAAATTAAGAAGGGAAATTTGATATGCCTGTGGAAGAGTGTCCCAGTCATCACCGACTTCAGCGACTGAACTAAGAAGACGAGAAACATGGTACTCAACACGCTTGGCGTAAGTGCTTGTCTTAGAGCCTCCCTGCATCTCAATTTCAGCCTTTGTTCCGTCTGAAAATTCGCAGTTAATGTCATAGCGGATTCCGCGTTCCTGCTCAAACTGTTCACTTGCCTCGTTACCAACAACTAAAACATCGACAACTTTTCGTCCTGTTGCTGCGCTTAGAAATGATTTTAGTGCGCATCGGGATTCCGGTGTATTCTGGGTGAAAATCGCTTTGAAATTTAAATCCAGTCTCGGATTCAGAAGTTTCTTTGGTTTTGTAACAGTCATGTTCTACCTCGCTTTTCGTTTCGTTCTGTATATTTATTTGCAAAAAAAGTAATGTTTCGGCAGTAACGAAGGAAAAATAAGAAATCTCTTAGAAAAAGGGGGAAACCCCGACTCTTTCATAGTGATGAAGGGCGGCTAGGAAATAAATGTGGCGCCTTTATTGATGTGTCATTACGGCAAGTTTTGTTCTATTTCGATCTCGAAATGCAAACCGTAAATAAAAGAAAAACTTCCAAAACAGGCGAGATACTAGCAGAGCATAATAGAAAAAAAAGAGCAGCTGCCGGAATGACAACTGCTCTTCGTGTTAAATAAGGTTTGTACTTAGAGGCTTATTCCGCTGGTGTGACTGTGATGCTATAGACATCCATTCCGCCGCCACTAGCACCATTGCGACTGAATGCAAGGTAAACGGTTCCAGCTGCGCTTACTGTTCCTGTTATATTTCCGGTATTCTTGTCTGAACCAGTAATAATTCCATCTGCCACATTTGCAGTAACAAGCTTTCCTAAGAGTTTTCCATCGGCATCAACAAATGCAACTTGCAAGGTTCCTGTTTTTGAAGATGAATTAACGATTTTTACTGATGCAGTAACAGTTCCTGCACCGTCAACTGGAATAGCAACATAACGGCCTAGGGAATCAATTGCAATCCCACTAGCAATATCGTTGGCAATTCCACCGTTATAATTCAATCCTGTCGGTGTTTTATCGCTTGTTGATTCAGTTCTAATCATTATCGCATTAGCAGCTTTATTGTAAATGACAGCCCCTGTAGACAGTTCAGTTTCACCACTTGGTGACTTAAGCGTATTTTTTGCCGTTCCCTTAGAATCTGTATACTGCTCACCACCAAATTTTGATAAATCTTCAGCAGACCATGTTGCAAAATCATATGTCTTTGCTGTCGCCACAGCTCCACGGCGGGGCGGCTTTTTTCTTTCCCGGTGTCTACTGCCTCGATGAAACTTTTATGAAATCTCTTGTTTTTGTAAAAAAAAAATCAAAGAATTTTCGTTC
>DGTW01000152.1 GCA_002393835.1 Treponema sp. UBA4326 | reverse complement strand
ATAAATCCGCAGAAGCAGCTGGTTATCGCCGTGGCCTCGTATTTTAAGCCGACGATTTTTGACAGGGTAGATTTTATTCAGAAATATATTGAGCCGTTTACGGAGACAGCGGCTGAAAAAGCGTGATGGCAGCTTGCGGTGAGTAAGATTGGAAGGATTCTGGCAGAAGGTTATCTTCAAAAAGGAATCCTGCCATTGTCTGCAAAAATCATTTTAGATATAGTTAGAAAAATAATAGGAGAAAATATGCCATTAGTAAAAGTTAACATGCTGGCCGGGAAAACTCCCGAATTTAAGAAAGCAGTTTTTGATTGTATACACCAGGGTCTGATCGATGCCTTTGGGATTGCCGACTGGGACAGGTTCCAGCGCATCGAAGAGTTTGATAAGACTAACTGGGAAGCACCGGAAGGTAAAACCGAAAACTTTATGATTATAGAACTCACGATTTTTCCGGGAAGAAGCCGCGAACAGAAAAAGTGTGCCATCGAAAAAATCACCGGCCTGCTCTGCGAAAAACTTGGAATCCCCGCAACCGATGTTTTTATAGTGATGAACGAACCACCTCTAGAAAATTGGGGCATGGGTGGGAATCAGAAATAAGGCCTGGAGGAATCAGAGCAAGAATTAAAAATATAGTTCAGTTACTCTGACTCTAGAATTAAACTAAAAAGTCCTTTTCAAAAGTTCAATGCGACCTTTGATGTTAGCTTCGAATCCTTCGTCGGTGAATTTTGGGTCGCGGGTCTTTTGCCAGATTTCGCAGGGAAGCTTTGAACATTCAAGGCAGCTTTTATATCCGTGTTCAGTTACGCAGCAATGATAAATTGCACACTCCTGGCCACCCGTATGAAAAACAATTCCTTTGCAGGCATTGCAGCCCTTGCACATATTTTTGCAATAACATTTTGAACAGTCAGTTCCGCAAATACTGATTGAAGCATTCATAATTCATGTCTCCTGAAGTTGTGATTTTTGAAAATCATAAAACAGATTGTGAATCTTGTATTGTAAAAATCCGACAGGCTGAGGCAAGTTCTTTGGCTTCGTGTAAATTCATTCCATGAAACTTTTTGAAATCATTCAGAAGATGAGCCTGATCATAATATCCGTAATCAAAAACTGCATCCTGAATATCAAAAGTTTTTGAGCGGCAAACCTCCTGCCAGAGACTCTGGTAACGGATTAGCGAAGAAACTTTTTTTGGAGAAAGAGAAAAGGCCTCTGCAAAAAGTCGCTCAAGCTGGCGCTCGCTTGCATGTATGTCTTTCAGCAAGGCAGAAAGATTTTGTCTGCCGCGGGTGCGAATCATTTGAACAATTGAGTCGATAATCAGATGACTTTGGACCGGTAGCTTTTGTAAAGGCCGGGAAAGTAAGGTAAGGAGAATCTCTTCAGCAACAGTCTTAAAATCCTGAAGCGTCATAGTGGGTGACAGCTTTTGTCGAAGAAGTTTTTCAGCAGTCTGAAAATGTATCTGTAAATCGAAAAATCCGTTTGCGGTTTTTGAAAGGGGCTCATTCGAAAAAACTGCTGCCTGCCAGGAATAAAGTCGGATTCCAAAAAGTTTTCTGTAAGGGTTCTGCGAATGCCCGGAATTGAACATTTTGTCATTCACGCCACAAAAACCCATACTGGTTATTTCGCGACCATCTTCTGGATTTTCTGTTCCATCGATCACAATTATTATGTCTGCACACAAATCGGGAATTACAACTGAATGGATTTTTTCGAGTTCTGGCGAAGGAGTAGTCGGCGTTTCTTCTTCATTCCAGGAGGTCCAATAGCAGCGGACATAAGGAGCAAGAGCTTTATCAGGCAGAATCTCTTTATAGCCCGGATGAGAAAAGGGAGTTGCTGTTATTGGAAGAAACATTGAGATTATAATATCATGAAAATTCAGTTTCCTCCAGTTTCCTCTAGTTTGCGCTTAAAAAAGAGAAACGGCTCTGCTTGTAGAGACGCTTTATGTTGCGACTGCTTGGGAGTGTTTGGATTTTTTACAAAAAAGCATATAATTTGCAAGAAATTTGATTTTTATATGCATGATTCAGGAAAAATTCGGTCAAAATTGCTGATTTTAGGGGTGAATGAGTAGGGTTCGGTAAAAAAAGCTGATAAAATCGAATAAAAATGCTGAAAAAAGCCTAAATTTGGATGAAATGTGCATATAAAATTGATTATTTTGTTATTTTATATGCATTTTTAGTCAAAAAACATCGTTTGGAGGTTTGCCGTGCAGGTCGGAGCCCCTAAGTGAGGGGTGTTTCATGCCAGGCATTCCTCTCTTTTTAGCAAACTATTTCCCGCAATTTTTCTTATGAGCCTTAATCTTTTTGATGGCCCAGGCGTAGTGGCTGGAGGTGTCGCTTACGCAATAATCTCCGAGGGCCGCATTACCTGTCCATGGAAAATAGGCCTGTGTAAAAAGTTCTTCGTTGCTGTAACCTTCAATTAGCTTCATGGCGGCGGCGTGGCTTTTTTTGAACATTGCCTTTGCGGC
>DGTW01000209.1 GCA_002393835.1 Treponema sp. UBA4326 | reverse complement strand
GTCGTTGATTTCCTTTTCTTTTGCCAGAGCTGCTTTTTCTGCGTCAGAGCGGTCAGCCTCGTCTTTCTTTCCAGCGGCTGCTGTCTCGGCAGTAGAGTATTTTGTGAGGAAAGGAACGTTCATCAGAGAGCGGCTTCCCTTCTCAGTTGTGGCATGGTAGAAATCGCTTGAATCAAGGAAGTTGTAGAGGTAATCAGCCTTTTCCTTGTTTCGTTTGAGCATACCTTCAGCTCCGCCGTTCTTTTCAATCCAGTGAAGGACTTTTCCAAGAACGTAGATTGTGTAGCATGGCGGTGTGTTGTACATGCTGCCATTGTCAGCGTGTGTTTTGTAAGCGAGCATTGTCGGAGTTCCCGGCAAACAAGCGTCAACTTCAGGAATCAGGTCTTCACGGACGATTACCAAAGTAACGCCAGCCGGTGCCAGGTTTTTCTGAGCGCCAGCGAAAAGAAGCCCGAATTTTGAGACATCAAGAGGCTCGCTCAAAACGCATGAAGAAATGTCTGCAACCAAAGGAATGTCGCCTGTGTCAGGAATGTACTCGTAGTGAGTTCCCATGATTGTGTTGTTAAAGCAGATATAGGCGTAATCATAGTCGCCAGTGATTTTCTCAACTTTCGGGATATAAGAATAGTTCTTGTCTTTTGAAGAAGCGATTACATCAACTGCGATTCCCAGCTTTTTAGCCTCTGCGGCAGCTTTTTTTGCCCAAACACCAGTCTCAATGTAAGCGGCCTTTTTGTTTTTGATGCCAAGGTTCTGAGCGACCATTGCAAACTGAGTGCTTCCTCCGCCCTGAACGAAAAGGACTTTGTAATTTTCAGGAACATTCATCAATTTGCGGACCATTTTTTCAGCGTCCTCGATGATTGGCTCGTAAGCCTTTGAGCGGTGGCTCATTTCCATTACGGACTGACCTGTTCCATTGTAATCAAGCATTTCTGCCGCACATTCATTCAAAACTTCTTCCGGCAAGCAAGAAGGACCTGCACTGAAATTGTAGACTCTAGCCATTTTTAACTCCTATTCTAGGGGAGAAGTCTCTCCCCTGCGTCATACTTCGTTATGCCGCACCCCACTCTGCGGGGACACCCCGCAACGCCCCGGTACCGACTTTTCTGTGTGAAATCTTTCACAGAATTTATGTTCAAGATTTTAGAAGTTTACCAAGGCTTGGTCAATCAAAAGGGGGAGAAAAAGAGCTTTTACTGTGAAATTTTTCACAGTAAAAGAGGAAAACAGTCTTTACATTTTCATTACTTACTTTAAGGCCATTGTCGTAAGGACAGCCACGGTATTTACATGTTCTACCCTAATCTCTTTTGGCAGGGAAAGGACTATATTCGTGTAATTTACTATTCCTTTGATTCCGTAAGAAACAAGCCTGTCAGCCATAAACTGGGCTTTTTCGTCTGGGACTGCAAGAATCGCATATTCAATCTTTAACGAGCGTATTTTTCTTTCCAAATCCAAAGTTGCGAAAAGAGGAATTTCACTTTTCATAATTTCGATTTTGTTGAAGTTCGTGTCAAAACCGGCTACAAGCTCAAAATCACTTCCCTTAAAAACAGAAGACTCCAAAAGGGCTTCACCCAGCTTTCCCAAGCCAACAATACAGCACCTGTGCTTTTCTGAATCAGCCAAATTTATGTCCAGGGCTGCGCAAATCGCCTCCCTTAAAAGGCCTGCATCATAGCCGTTGCTGGCTCCCTGATGAAGTTCCAGAATTGAAATATCCCGTCTTATCGTGGCCTCGCTCCAGCCGGTAAGAGCACTCAAATCAACAGAAGTGACCTTTTTTTTGCCCTGCTGGGAGAGAATTCGTGCCAAAATTACAAGTCGCTTTTTTGAAGGGTTTGGCATTTTTTTCATAATTCCGTTATATCACAAAACACTTTTCCTGTCATTAATATAAAAATTTATTGAATATTAGAGATTTTTGAGATTTTTCTAAGATATTTCTTAGAAATTATATCTGAATAATCCAAATTCTGCAAAGAACATGAATTTAAAAACATTTGATACTGTTTTTATGAAAAGACTGACAAAGAGCTAAATATCGGATTTTTCTCTTTTCAGCCTCTTTCGCTACATTCAAAAAGGGGGAATGTATGAAAAAAAGTTTAAAGGCGATGATTTGTGCAAGTCTCGCCGCAGCACTCGTATTGTCAGGCTGTTCTGACATTGCCGAGATTGACGAAGTTGATTCAAACTCAGCCAAAAGTCCGGTTGTTGAATCAAGCTCACTCTTATCACGGGCTGCCACCTACTCGGCTTCTTCAAGCGGAATAGGAACTCCAGGCTCAGCAATTCCAACAGGAAGCGGTCTTACAGGAGTCAAAGCCCAGGGCTGGCTCAACAGCGCTTACATCGTATGGACTGGCTCACCCACAAACTACACTGTCACCTGTGACGGCGTGGCCGTAAACTCTCTGCTCACCCGTAAAATCGGCTCACAGTGGCGATGCGACATTCCAGGCCTCAAAGCCGGAAGCCACACAATCAAGGTAACAAGCGGCTCCTCTTACCTTTCTGCAACGGTAACAGTCGTCTCGCATGACCGCTCAGGATTCGCTTTCTACGGAAACACAACTCCGGGCGCTTACAAGGCAGACGGCACCCTCAAAGACAACGCCGTTGTCCTTCACATCAACAACTCGAACAAAGATACAATCTCCCTGGATGTGGTCACTTCTTCAAAAGGAGCAGTCACATCAGCAAAAGGTCTTCAGGACATTCTCACGGCTTTCAAAAAAGGCTATGACAACCGCCCTCTCTGCGTACGCCTCATCGGAAAAATCACTGACTTCGCTGTAAGTGACGGCGGCGACATCATGGTTTCAGGCTCAGGAGCCACAAAACTCCTCTCAAACGGAATCACAATTGAAGGTGTCGGCTCGGACGCTACGGCTTACGGCTGGGGAATCCGCCTCAAGAACGCAAAATATGTTGAGGTCGCAAACATCGGCTTTATGATGGTCGATTCTGCCGAGGGTGACAATGTCTCTCTCCAGCAGTCATGCGAGAATGTCTGGGTTCACAACTGCGACATGTTCTACGGAGAGGCCGGCGGGGACGCTGACCAGAAAAAAGGCGACGGAGCCCTGGACTGCAAAAAATCAACTTATGTCACCTTCTCTTACAACCACTTCTGGGATTCAGGAAAATGTAACCTTCTGGGCTTAAGCGAAGGAACGACAGACGGACTCTACATCACCTATCATCACAACTGGTATGACCACTCAGATTCACGCCATCCTCGCGTAAGATTCTACTCAGCCCATGTCTACAACAACTACTACGACGGAAACGCAAAATACGGTGCCGGTGCTTGCTTAGGTTCATCAGTATTCATGGAGTCAAACTACTTCAGAAACTGCAAATACCCGATGATGATTTCAATGCAGGGAAGCGACTTGTATGCCGGAACTTCAACAAAGAAGACCGACAATGCCACATTCTCAAAAGAAAACGGCGGCATGATCAAGGCTTACAACAACTCATTCAACGGAACCTACAATTTCATTCCTTATGGCGGAAGCTACTCAGGAGCTGACACAAAAACTGACTTTGACGCTTATGTAGTTTCATCACGCTATGACACGGTTCCTTCAAGTGTTGCTTCAGCCGCAGGCTCTAACAAGTACAACAACTTCGACACTTCAAGCATCATGTATTCTTACACAGCAGATTCTCCGGCAAATGCCATGGCAAATGTCAAAAAGTACGCCGGTCGAATCGAGGGCGGGGATTTCCAGTACACATTCTCTTCTTCAGCTGATTCAAGCGCAGATATAGACAACACTCTCAAATCAAAGCTCGCTTCATACACAGGGGCTACAACAGCCTACAACACGAACACAAGCTCAGACTCAAGTGAAAGCGGCTCTGGCTCATCATCTGAATCTGGAAGCTCTTCTGGAAGCGGCTCTTCTTCATCAGGCTCTGGAAGTTCATCTGGTTCAAGCGGAAGCTCATCTGGCTCAGGAAGTTCTTCATCTGGCTCAGGCTCATCTTCTGGAAGCACGACAGCACCGGCATCAGCAGTCTCTTTGAAGGGCGACAACCTCACAGTTGGAACACTTTCTTCAAACACAACAAGCGGCTCTTTCACAATTCTTGCCACAAGCGCAAAAACCGTGAAAGTCTCAAAAAACTCGCTTTCATACAACTCAAACAACTACAAGCAGGCCATTGATTTAGGCGGTGGAGCTGACGGAGTAAAACCGACTTACCGCGCAATCAAATTCAATGCTGCTGCCGGTTCTTCAATCACTGTAGTCGCAAACGCAGGCTCAACGAGAACCCTCAACCTCTCTGACGGCTCATCAGTCCTCAAAACGGCTTCTGTCACAAGCGCAGCTTCTGTCCTCAACTACACGACGACAAAGAGCGGAACCTTCTACCTCTACTCTTCTTCAAGCTCACTTAAAATCTATGAAGTCTATGTCTCAGGCTCTTCTTCAAGCTCAGACTCATCATCTGGCAGCACTTCAGGCTCATCTTCAGGTAGCTCTTCTGGCTCATCTTCAGGCTCAAGCGGCTCATCCAGCTCAGGCGGAAGCTCATCTTCAAGCGGAAACGGCTCTTCAAGCTCAGGCGAAAGCTCAGCTTCAACAGGCTCGGCAATTTCATTCAAACCCACAAGCCTTTCTGCGGGTGCTGTAACTTCAAACGCAACTTACGCTTCATTCCAGGTGCTCGCCTCATCTGACAAGCCGGTTGCAATCGTCAATTCATCTTTGACTTACAACTCAAACAACTACACGAAAGCCCTGGATCTTAAGGGCGGATTTGCAGGAACAAAACCCACATACCGTGCAGTCAAATTCGACGCGGCTTCTGGGGCAACAATTTCTGTAGTCGCAACAGCAGATTCAGCTCGCACACTCCAGATTTCTGACGGCTCAGCTGTCCTCAAGTCAGTCTCAGTCGGAACAGGTGCAACTCTTTTGAGCTACACCACGACAAAAAGCGGAACTTTCTATGTTTACTCAGCAGGAAGCGCAATCCGGGTCTACGAAATCTATGTTTCAGCTTCTTCTGCCTCTTCTTCAGGCTCAAGCGGCTCATCATCTGGAAGCTCAGGCTCATCTTCTGAAAGCGGTTCATCTTCAGGAAGTGGGTCATCTTCAAGCGGAAGCGAATCTTCTTCTGGAAGCACAGGAAGCGGCTCAGGACTCTCTAACACAGGCTCAATAACTCAGAGCGGAGTTGGAAGCCGTTCACGCCTCACAGAAATCACAAACAAATCTCAGATCAAGAGCTACATTTACTGTCAGTCAGCCTCAGAAATCACTTCTGCCATCTCAAAAGTCGCAGGCGGTCAGGCTGTCGTAATCAAGGCCGGAACCTACAAGTTCTCTTCACCAATTACAATCGCTTCATCAAACAAGGGTTCATCTTCTGCAATGAAGTATGTAATGGCAGAACCAGGCTCTGCAAACAAGGTCATCTTCGACTTCTCAGGCGAGGCTCTTTCTGACTCTAACCGCGGTATCCAGATTTTCGGTGATTACTGGCACTTCTTCGGAATCAATGTAACAGGAGCCGGTGACAACGGCATGTACATCGGCGGAAGCAACAACATCGTCGAGCTTTGTGTATTCTACGCAAACCGTGACACAGGCCTTCAGCTTGGACGGGAAAAATCTTCTATGTCTTCAATGAGCGACTGGCCTGCAAACAACCTGATTCTCAACTGTACAGCCTTCGACAACGCAGACCCTGCAACAGGTGAAAATGCAGACGGATTTGCCTGCAAACTCACCACAGGAAACGGAAACGTATTTGACGGATGTATCGCTTACTGTAACTGTGATGACGGATGGGACCTCTACGCAAAAGAAGCAACAGGCTCAATCGGTGTCGTAACAATCAGAAACTGCGTGGCTTACAACAACGGACGCCTCACAACAAATTCAAGCTACGCAAACGGCGATATGAACGGATTCAAACTTGGTGGTTCAAACGGTAAGGTTCCTACAGCCCACGTTGTAACAAACTGTCTCGCTGTCGGAAACGGACACGACGGATTTACAGACAACGGAAACGGAGGAGCCCTCAATGTTTCTTACTGTACATCTTACGGAAACGCAAAGGTAAACTTCAACTTCTACCGCACCAACAAGGGCAAATTCGACCACATGCTCACTCTCGCTCCAAAGAGCAGCGACAAGTACGGTACATCAAGCGTAGCCTCAACGATTTCTAATTCCGTTTACTTCACCAACAGTAAGTACTACTATATCTCTTCTGCCGCCTCAATCACGAACGGACAGAAAGATTTCTCTACCACTATTTCAGCTCCTTCTACTACAGCCACAAGCCTGGCCTGCAACTCATCTGTACACACAAGCTACAGAAATGCAGACGGCACAATCAAACTGAGCGGATACACAAACGGCTCTTACACGGGCCACTCTTTCGGCTCACAGGCTTCAAGCGTAATGGGAATTTCCCTCAAATAAGCTGGAACTGCGTTAAAAAAGCGCTTTAATTCGCTTTTCTTCCAGCAAATGAGGCTGCCTGTCAAAAGCAGGCGGCCTTTTTTTAATATTTGCAGAATCTTTTCTATACTTTTTTTTAATTCATGGTATAATAGTAATATATTTTTTTGGAGAAAATATGCTGAATTGTATCAAATGTAACAAAGAACTGCCCGATGATGCAAATTTTTGCAGCAATTGCGGTTACCCCGCTGGTTCCGTAAAAACCTGTCGTTCTTGTCAAAAATGTGGTGCAACTCTTAGCACTATCGACAACTTCTGTTCACACTGCGGAATGCCGGTATTATCCGTACAAGAGGCGCCTGGTACTTCATCTCTTGAGACAACAATTAAGACAAAAATCGATGTATACCCAACCATGATTCGCATAGAAGGCGGAAATTTTCACATGGGAGGCAAGTTCATAAATTCTCCTGTTACTTTGTCAGACTTTTACATGTCAGAAACTCTGGTCACACAAGGCCAATACGCACATATAACAGGAAAAAATCCCAGCAAACTCAACGGCGAAAACCGTCCGGTCGAAATGGTTGACTGGGCAGAAGCACTCATCTACTGCAACATGCTCAGCGCTAAAATCGGCCTTACCCCCTGCTACAGCATAGGCACGGAAACAAAACTTTCACAATTTAACACTGCAAGCCCCATCTGGAAAAGGGTCGTATGCAATTTCTTGGCTTCAGGATACCGCCTGCCCACCGAAGCCGAATGGGAATATGCGGCACGAGGCGGAAGGGAAACAAAGCCCTACCAGTTCTCAGGCAGCAACGACATCAGCAAGGTCGCATGGTACGGAGAAAACAGCAATATTGAAAGCCATGATGTAGCCACAAAAGAACCAAACAGTCTCGGTCTTTATGACATGACCGGCAATGTAAACGAATGGTGCTGGGATTTCTTCGCAAACGAGCTTCTTATGACTCCGCAAATAAACCCCAGAGGGCCTTCAATCGGCACTCTTCATGTAAAACGAGGCGGAAGCTGGCTCGACGACCCCCAGCAGTGCACTGTATTGTATCGAACAGGAAGCACGCCAAACGGAAAAAGCAGCAATCTTGGCTTTAGGGTTTGTCGAAGCATAGTTAATCAGTAAAACTAAAAAAGAAAATCATATAGAGGTATAATAATGACAATTAAAGAAAACAAAGTTGCAGACGGAATTGAGCTCGTTGTTGAAGGAAGACTCGACACAGGAACAGCCCCCCAGCTGGAAGCAGAGCTGAACAAAATCCCAAAAATAAAAATGAACCTTTACATCAATCTCAGCGGCATAGACTATGTTTCAAGTGCCGGGCTTCGTGTAATACTTCTTGCTCACAAAGTCATGCTTCCAACAGGCGGGAAAATGATTCTCCGTTCGCCTTCAGCATTCTGTATGCAGGTGCTGGAAGCAACGGGAATGGATAAAGTTCTAAACAAAGAATAACAGCTAAATGCGTTTACGGAGGGTCAGGATATTCTGGCCGTCCTTGTATTCGTATTCAACGCTATCCATAAATTTCTTCGTAAGGAAGATGCCAAGTCCCCCGATGTCACGCTCTTCTGCACTGAGCGTAATGTCGGGGTCTTTTTTTTCGATTGGATTGAAGGCCTTTCCACTGTCGCAAAAAACCAGCATCAGCTCGCCATTTTCAAAAGATGCCAGAATTTTCGCCTCTCCGCTGTTGGGACTGTAAGCATAGTGAGCTATATTAACAAATATTTCCTCCACGGCCAAATCAATCTTGTAAATGATAGCGGCAGGACAATCTTCAGGGAAAACAGAATGAACAAAATCATTTACTGCCTCCATATTTTTGTCGTCCGCAAGAATAGTCAATTCTTTCATTTTTACCTCCATTATTTAGTGGGTTTATATAGCATTTCCAGCATGGTTATATCATCAAACTGAGGCGCACCACCGACAAATTCATCTATATCAGCACGCACGAAGTCTATTATCTCCTTTGGAGAAAGGACTTTTGTGGTATCCAGTTGCAGCCTCTTCAAAAGTCTTTCCTCACCGTAAAGCTGCTCTTCGCTGTTCGTAGCCTCGGTTACTCCGTCTGTATAAACGAAGATTCTGTCGCAAGAGCCCAGCGTAATTTCATGGTTTTCGTAAGGCATTCCTTCCATTGCGGCAAGCATAAGATCGGGCTGTGTCTTCAGGAAGGAAATATTACGATCCTTGTAAATAAGAGGCGGTGTATGTCCGGCATTTGCGAAAGTCATTTTGCCTGTGCTGATTTCAAGAATAGCCATCCAGCAGGTGACAAAAAGGCCAGAAGCATTGTTCTCGCACAGGGTATTATTTACATGAGCAAAAATTTCGGCCGGTGTTTTGAAGGTGAAAGCAGCGTCTTTCAAAAGGGTTTTCGCAACGACCATAAAGAGGGCGGCCGGCACCCCTTTGCCTGAGACATCAGCCACAACGAGGGCAAAATGGTCTTCATCAACCATGAAAAAATCGTAAAAATCGCCGCCTACTTCCTTCGCAGGACTCATGCTCGCATAAAGTTCGATTTCCGGGCAATTTTTGTAGGGCGGGAATGTCCGTGGCAGCATTTCCGCTTGAATTTTCGTGGCGACATTAAGCTCTGCTCCAATTCTTTCCCTTTCGGCCGTGGCGGCAGTAAGGTCTGAAATGTATTTGTTCATGTCCACGCTCATTTTTTCAACGGATTTTGCAAGAAGTCCCAGTTCGTCACGGTTTTTGATTTTTTTAAGAAGCCCCGTAAGCTCACCATGATGCTCGGCAAAATGAGATGTTTCGTCGATTATAAGCATGAGGGGGCGAATAATTCCTGCAAAAAGGGAGAGAGTATAAAGAACGATAAAGAGTGCAGTAAAGGCAAGGGCCGCAAAAATCATTGAGCGGAGGTAATTTGTCTTGTATTCCCTTATTTCTTCCATGGGTTTGACTACGCTCATAATTGCAACTGTTTTTCCCATGTAATTACGCACTGGAATGGATGTGGTAACATGACCGCCTTTTTTGCTGTAAGAAAAATAACTTTGGACTTTTCCTTCTTCCATTATGAGGCGTAAATTTTCGATATAATCAGGAGTTTTGTGTTCCAAGGACTGAACAAAGCCAAGAGGGATGACTTTAGAGTCTATAACCAGACTGTTCACCGTGTCAAAAACATAAGTGCGTGATTTATAATCTGAAGAAAGAACCGTAAGGTAAATGAAGGCAACTTCCGCAGTTTCCGTAAGCTCGTTGAGACGCTGATTTGTGCTGTCCCATAAACCGTCGCTTCCGTCTTTAAGCCAGTATGGAATTCTCTCCGGGTCAACATAAGAGACGGCTGTTTCTGCAAATTGCTTTGTTACATTTTTATAAAGGCTTTCAACCTGAGTCTTGAATTCATGATAGCTTACAAAACTATTGATGACGCACATGAAAAGGCCGAAGAAAACGGCACCTATGATAAGTTTGGCAGAAAGGGCAGAAATCTGAAATTTACGCTTCATAAGTTATCCTATTTTAAAATTATAAATCTATTTTAAATAAAAATCAAAAAAACTTCTCCAGTCATTGCCGAAAATTCAAAAATTTTCGCTATATAAAGGTATGAGAAAAATTATTTTTAACATGCCTTTTTTAAGGACTGGTCGGCTGGCACTTTTGCCAGTTCTCTTTGTGCTTGCATCATGCACTGTCTCTTTTACCGCCTCTGATGCAAAGAATTCTTCGGAATGGGAAAGCTTTTCTGCCACCATCAAGGTGATGAACTGGAACCTTCAGACTTTCTTTGACGGAATTTTTGACGGAAATGAATACAGCGATTACAAAAGCCCGAAAAGCGGCTGGTCTTCAGACAAATACGAAGAAAGGCTTGAAAGGCTCTGTTCCGTAATAAGAGAAATGGATGCCGATGTAATCGTAATGGAAGAATTGGAGAAGGAGGCTCAACTTCAGGATATTGCGAACAGGCTTTCTGGAACCTTTGACTTTTCAAGTCTCTACAAGCACGGACTTTTTGCCAGGGACGAAGGCTCTTCCATAGGCTGTGGAATACTCTCAAGGCTACCTATAGACAGCGTTTCGGTACATTCGCTTGATGTCAGGACTGAAGGTAAAGCCCCGTCAATGAGACCTGTCATTCAGTTTTCGCTTTCAAGCAAGGGAAAAAGCCTCACAATCTTTGCAAATCACTGGAAAAGCAAAAGCAGCGGGGAAGCTGAATCTGAAATATGGAGAAAAAGGCAGGAAGCCCTTCTTGCAAGGCTGATTAAAAAGGCCGGACACAGCGGACAAGCCATTCTTGCCTGCGGAGATTTCAACAAGGACATTCTGGAGTTCGACATAAAAGAAAAAAATGGGGAGAAAAGCAACCTGATTCTTCACGGAAAAGATGATGTCAAAGTCTACTCGCCATGGATTTGCGAAAACGGTTCCCTTGCTAATCCAGGAAGCTACTGGTATAAAAATCAATGGGAGCGAATCGACCACTTTTTTGCAGCCGGAAAAATAGAAGTGAAGGATTTTTATGCAGAAAGCATTGGAGAATGGGCAGACAAGCAAGGCCACCCCCTCCGTTACCAAATTTGGAATGGCAAGGGCTACTCAGACCACCTGCCAATAACTTGCACAGTCTGCTTTTAGCGACAACCGATATCCTCTTCCTCGCCCACATTCCAGGCATCGAAGAGATTTTCGGGAGCCGTTTCGTCTTCATCCTCATCAGAAGCTTCTTCCGCTTGCACACTTGAATCTGGTGAAGGCGTATTTTCTTCTCCGGCAGAACTATCATCAGTTTTTTGGGCAAGTTTGCTTTCAGCAGGCGAAGCGGCCTCTTTTACAACTGACTTTTCAATTTGTTCTTCTTCACCAGGGTCAAATTCAGGGGTAATATCCTTGTCGCCAATTTCGGCTCGCATTTGGGCAACAAGAGCCTCATTGGCGGCAACGCGAGATTCAACTTCAGGAGCAATTTCTGGAGCTGAAGTCTCCGTCGCAAGTGAAGACTCCTCTGGAAGAGCATCTGCACTTTCTTGAGGAAGCGCAACTTCAAAAGGAAATCCCTTTCTCAAAAGTGACTGCTTTAAAAAAATCTTTATGGCGCTGTCGATGTCGCTTCCAAGGCTTGCAAAAAGATTGCTGGCAGCCTCAACAAGCTCATCGTCTAAATCAATATCATAAGTCTTAATCATGGTTGTATTATCGGTCAAATCTCCGATTTTTGCAACGGACAAAATCAGACGCGGATAAACGCAGATGCACGCAGATTTCTTTAACGCAAAAAAATCCCGCTCCAAGAAAATCTCAGAGCGGGTATTTTAAATTCCTCACAGATAGGGAGCGTTAAAAAA
>DGTW01000162.1 GCA_002393835.1 Treponema sp. UBA4326 | reverse complement strand
CGGCGGTAGCGTACCAAAATGTCCTGGAGCGTATCGTTGAGCGCGTGTCCCAGATGGAGCGCGCCGGTAACGTTCGGGGGCGGAATCACGACCGAGAACGGTTCGCCCTTTCCGCTGGGTGCAAAACTGTTATTCTCAGCCCAGGTCTTATGCCATCGGGCTTCCACATCTTTAGAATTGTAACGAGTTTCCATAATGGGCACAAAGATAGCTAATAGTTGATAGTTACTAGTTACTAGTTACTAGAAATGCTCACGAAAAAGGCGCTTATATGAAAGGGGAAAGCCTTCCCCTCGCTTCAGCCGAATGTCATCCCCGCGAAGGCGGGGATCTCCCTTCGTCTTCCGCTACCCCTTCGCCTAGGGGCTTCGCCCCTAAAACCCCGTAAAAAATACCAACGGTAATGAACCGAGCAAGCACAAAGCAAGCGTCAACACCAAGCACAGCGCTTCTTTTTTCACATTTGTTGTTCTAAAAAAAGAACACTACCATCGGGAAAACGTTGAGAACTATCATTAAATAGAATGCCAAAGCATCTAGTGAATAATTCTCATCTGCCATTCGCTTATTCAAAAAATTTTGTTGCCATCCATTAGCCATGATTAGAAGGGCGGCGACAAAGAAGATTATGGCAGAAATAATTACGGGACGAAAACGAATATTGCCCATAATCATATCGTATAGAATGAATACGCAACGAGAAAAAAAATGGAATCAGCCGGCGACTGAGGGCCTGTTAGAGGGGGAGGCTTCCCCCTTTCGAAAAAGTTGCTTTTCTCGCCCCATTTTTGTATATTACCCCCTGCACCAGAAAAGGTGGTATTGAAAGATCGCTATCCGCGCAGGCGGGGCGGTCTTTTTTTTTACCACTAAAGGAGGAAAAAGTGATGAAAAAAGGTGAAATGAAGACCCCCGAACTAGTCGGGGGTGACAATAGGGGCGAAATCGTGCTTTACCAGCCGGAGGGAGAAGTCCGGCTGGAGGTGCGTATGGAAAACGAAACCGTATGGCTTTCGCAAATGCAAATGGCAGATTTGTTTCAAAAAGACAGAACTGTCATAGGGAAACACATAAAAAACATCTATAAAGAAGGTGAATTGGCAAGGGATATCACATGTGCAAATTTTGCACATATGGGTGCTGACGCCGACCAAACCTACAATACGACCTTGTATAATCTTGACGTGATCATTTCCGTCGGTTATCGCGTAAAATCTATTGCGGGAACCCGATTTCGCCAGTGGGCGAATAAAGTCTTAAAGGATTTTATGCTCAAGGGCTACGCCGTTCGGCAGCGCAAAATCGCAACAGATTTGCAGATTGTGGACCGCTTGCACGAGCAAAGGCAACTCATAGAGAATCAACAAGCGGAAATCGCGGAGTTCAAGGGAGAGGCGGAAAAGCGCCTTTCTGCCGTAGAACAGCGCATCGACTTCTTTGTCACGGCCTCTCAAACGCCGACCAGCGGCATTCTCACAACTGGAACCCGCTTTGACGGGTTCGTTCTCATCGCTGACTTAGTAAAGTCCGCAAAGCGTTCGATTGTGTTCATCGACCCATACGCCACTATTGAGGTGTTAAAATTCGCGGCGATGCGCGGGAAGGGCGTAAAGGCTGTTGTTTATTCCGCGCGTATTACTCCAGAATTCAAGGCGGCGATTGAATTGCATAACAGGCAATATCCTGGCCTAGAACCAAAGACGATGCGCACTATTCACGACAGGTTCCTGCTTGTTGACGATACCGTCTATCATTTCGGCGCTTCATTCAAGGATATGGGCAACGAAATGACCGCATTCAGCGTCCTGGATTTCATCACTCCCGCAGAGGTTATTGAAAAAATCCAGAAAAGTATGAAAGGAAGATAATCCGGGGCGGTCTTTTAGAAGGAATTAGACTTGGTAAAGCCAAGTTTTTCCCTGATAGATGAGAACCTGCTCAAGTCGCGGATATACACTATCCGCGGTGGCAAGGTGATGCTTGACGCGGAAATCTTACTTTTATCGAGGTCAAAATTTTTGACCTCGATACAGGTGAAAGGCGTAAAGGGAGGCCGCTCTTATAAGCCGTATGCCTTTACCGAGCATGGCATTTATATGCTCATGACTGTGTTGAAAGGCGATTTAGCGGTACAACAGAGCATGGCGCTCATCCGTCTTTTCAAACGGCTGAAGGATTATGCTGTTTCGGAGGGGATGCTGCTCAATGGCACGGAAGTCGCCCCGCTGGTGTTGCAAACCGCCCAGAACACAAGGGATATTGCCGATGTGTCGGCAGATGTCAAGGTTCTTTCTGGCGAGGTGCATGAAATGCGTGGCGAGTTCAGCAAAATGAATATGGACCTCCAGAAGGTCATGGAAAATTTCGTGAACCCGAGTACACACAAGCATTTCTTGATTCTGAACGGGCAGCGGCTGGATGCCGACATCGCCTTCACGCAGATTTACGGCATGGCGAAGAAATCCATCACGATTATCGATGACTATGTCGGCGTGAAGACCCTCGACCTGCTGTGTCAAATTGCAAAGGGCGTTTCTGTGACGATTTATAGCGATAACCGCAGTTTTGAAACCCTGACTGAACAGATGAAGAAGGATTTTCTTGCCGTGCGTCCCGATGTGAAACTTGTCATTAATAAGACAAAAGACAAATTCCACGACCGCTATATCTTTCTGG
>DGTW01000255.1 GCA_002393835.1 Treponema sp. UBA4326 | reverse complement strand
TGAGCAAAGCTCAGGCGAGTTTGTGTCAGAACCCCAACTCCAGCCGTTTTTTACTTTTTCTGTCTTTTTGAGAGATTTTGCTTCCCAAGAAATCACTAACATAAAAAAAAAGGCTCCCAGCGAGAACGACAATCATGGTCCTCGCGCTTCCGCCTGTTTCTTTGCAATTTTTTTCCTTTTGTAAGATTTTGCTTCTCAATAAATCACTTACATAAAAAAAACGGGACAAGCCGTAAGGCGATGTCCCGTTTTAATCTTTCAGTTTTCAGTTTTCCACTTTCAACTTTCCGTTTCCTACTCTTTTCCGCAAATCAAATAATAAATCCTGTTGAGGTCGTCTTTCGTGAAGAACTGAATCTCCACGCTGCCCCGCTCCATGTTGCCCTTAATCTGGACTTTTGTGCCCAGCTTTTCGATGAACTGCTGTTCCAGGGCTGCCACATTGGGGTCTTTGTTTTCGGCTTTCGGTTCCTTTGGCTTTTTGACTCCGTTTCCGGCTCCCTCGTTGAGTTCCCTTGCCATTTCCTCGGCTTCACGGACATTCATGCCTGTACCGATGATTTTTGCAAAAAGAATCCTCATGTCGGCCGGGTCTTTTACTGAAAGCAATGCACGCGCATGACCAGCCGTTATGTGCCCCTGAACAAGGGAAGTGCGCATGTCATCCGGCAGTTTTAGAAGACGGACAGCGTTTGCCACCGTTGAGCGGTTTTTGCCGACTCTTGCCGCCACCTGCTCCTGACTCAATCCTGAAAGCTCCATAAGCTCGTAGTAGGCTTCGGCTTCCTCGATTGGATTCAAGTCTTCTCGCTGGATGTTTTCGATAAGTGCGATTTCAAGCTTTTTCTGGTCAGAATATTTCCTGAGCTGAACAGGCACTTCGGCAAGATTGGCGATTTTAGCTGCCCTTGTTCGCCTTTCACCGGCAATTATATAGAAAGAACCGTCGCCTGCATCCTCAACAGTGATTGCCTGCAAAATTCCGTGCTCACGGATTGAGTCGGCAAGCTCGTGCAGGGCTTCTTCCTCAAATTCCTTTCGAGGCTGATGGGGGTTTGGCTTAAGTAAGTCTACGCTGAGCCAAAGCTGGCCGTTTTCGTCAACATTGATTCCTTCAGGCAGCTTTCTCTCGCCCCGTGCGACTTCTTCAGGAATATTGCCGGCTTCGACAGCCTTTGCAACGGCCTGGGCCGCTTCTTTTGCCTCCCGGCTCGCACTTGCTGCCTGAACCTCGCCAGGCTCTGTTTTTTGAGCTGCTTCTTCCGGTTGAGTTTGAGCGACAGTTTTTGCTTCCTCGTGATTGTGATTCGGCACGAAATCATTCGCGCTTAGGCCTGCCTTGCCCATGAGAGCGTCAACGCCTGCCCCGAGACCGAATTTCTTAGCCACGGTTGATTACCTCTTCTGCAAGTTTCTTGTAGCTTTTTGCGCCAACGCAGGTCGGGTCGTAAAGACAAATCGGCTGACCGTGAGAAGGGGCTTCCGAAAGACGGATGTTTCTTGGAATAATCGTATTGAAAACAGCCTCTTTGAAGTAGGCCTGAACATTTCGGACAACATCCTGGGCAAGTCTTGTGCGGCTGTCGTACATAGTAAAGAAAATTCCGCCAAGAGCGAGGTTTGGATTGGTTGAGGACTGAACCCGCTTGACCGTCTGCAGCAAAAGTGTGATTCCTTCCAGGGCAAAGTATTCGCACTGCATGGGAACCAGAACCGCATCGGCTGCCGTAAGACCGTTTGTGGTCAAAATGCCCAGTGAAGGCGGACAGTCAATCAAAATGTAGTCGTAAATGCTTTTTAAAGGCTCCAGAGTTTCCTTTAAGATGAAGTCTCTTTTATTGACGGGAACTTTTGTGGCATCAGCAAACTCAATAGCGGCTCCAGCCAGATCCTCGTCAGCAGAAATAGCATCGAGATTCGCAACGACGGTGTGCTTGATTGCCGTTCCAGAAAGCGAATCATCGTCCATGAATTCATAAATTGAAGGCTTGTCTTTTGTGATTCCAACGCCGGTTGACATGTTTCCCTGAGAGTCGAAATCCACGAGCAGAACTTTTTTGCCAAGCTCAGCCATGTAAGCGCCAATGTTGATAGCGGAAGTTGTTTTGCCAACGCCACCCTTCTGATTAACAAAAACAAAAATCTTTCCCATATATTTATCATATCGGATTTTTCGATTAAAATATATAGTCTTGTGAAACATTTTTTATTGTTTCACGGGCGCACCGGCTACGCCGTCGGGCTTTTCGGGGTTCCGCTAACGCTACATTGCTACACTTCGTTCCGCAACGCTTCGCGCCCCTACAATCCCTTGCGCTGTAAGCACAGCAAAGTAGAGCGGGATTTCCGCGGAAAAATCACAGATTTTTCCGAGACTCGCCTACAAACTCACCTCGTGAGTTTGTTCGCTTACAGCGACCGGCTCCCTACCTTGCGCTTCAAGCAAAGCAGGAAGAGTTTTAAACCACAGATTAAAAATAAAAAATCTGTGGTAATCTGTGCCTATCTGTGGATAATAAAAGGGAAAAAATATGATTCTATCAGTAACATTTTCTAAGCCTGTCAAAAACATCTCAGAAATTTTGGGCGAGGATTACACCCGAGTAAAAATCAAGCTGCTTACGGCTTCACTTGCCGCTTCCAGAAACGAGAATTACTTCGCTGAGTTCTATACTCAAAAACAGGTCTTTCACAAAAAAATGAGCGAAGCCGAGCTTAAGGACTTTATCGCCTCTCATGCAGGTACGACTTTCAAAAACTGTGTCCAGCGTACAGAATCCGAGGAAATCACGATTCTTGCCAACAAAAAAGGCAAAATCACGGAACTCCGTAAGAATATAAGACACGAATTAACACGAATTAAAAATGATGCAAATGGAAAATCCCCTGCCTCTGGGGAATCCACAGATTTACACAGATTTACACAGATTAGCAATGCTTCTGAGGAAAAGTCTCCTGTGAGTGGGGGAGTTGGAAGTCCAGACCGGAAAAGCAAGAATTATCTTTTGCAGGAGGGCGTGCCGGTTCCTTTTCTTATTCATCTGGGAATCATGACGGCGGAAGGAAAGGTCGTAAAGTCAAAATATGACAAATTCAGGCAGATTAACCGTTTCCTTGAAATGCTGGATGATGTTCTTGGCGATGTTTTAAAACTCAGAAAGAGCGAAAAAAATCCCCTTTCAGAAAATTCTCCCCTCAGCATTGTTGATTTCGGCTCTGGAAAGTCATACCTCACCTTTGCAGTTCAGCATTATCTTACCGAAGTCAAAAAAATCCCCGCTCAGATTTTCGGTCTTGACCTCAAAAAAGATGTTATCGCTTATTGCAACTCTTTGGCAGAAAAACTCTCCCTCAAAAATCTTTCTTTTGCAGTGGGAGACATAGCTTCCTTTGGCGAGGACAGGCACCCTGACATCATCGTGACCCTCCACGCCTGCGACACCGCCACCGACTATGCCCTTGATTACGCAATTCGCCAGAAAGCTAAGGCAATCCTCTCAGTTCCCTGCTGCCAGCACGAAATCAACAGCCAGCTGGCCGCCAAATCCGTCCCCGAAGATTCACCTTTCGCCCCGCTTTTAAAATACGGCCTGATAAAAGAACGCTTCTCCGCCCTTGCCACCGACGCAATCCGAGCCGACCTCCTTGAGCAAAAAGGCTACAAAGTGCAAATCCTTGAATTTATCGAAGAAAGTGCCACCCCCAAAAATCTTTTGATTCGCGCAGTGCGAACAGGAAAGGAAAAAAACGGCTTTAAAAATCAATTAATGACAGAGTTAGGTTTATCTCAAACGCTTGCGAATCAGTTGAAAACGGAAAACTGAAAACTGAAAACTGAAAGTTAGGCTCGGGACATTGCTCGCTTCGCTTGCTCGTCCCAATTTTCAACTTTCAACTTTCCACTTTCATCTTTCATCTTTCA
>DGTW01000364.1 GCA_002393835.1 Treponema sp. UBA4326 | reverse complement strand
TCAGTGACAAGAAACCAGCCATAGACAGCAGGAAAATCGTAAGCAGGCGGAATACGAGCGTCCTTTCAGCAAACACATTTCTTTTCGCTCCATTATCGATATAAAGCAGGCCACCTGAATTCTTGTACTCCTACACCCGGGCTTTTTCCATCACAACGACATCTGCCACAAGCTGCTTTTTTTCAAGGAAAAACCTGGTGTCAAAACAGCAGTTTCCTGAAAAACGGGGATGCATTTTCTCCAGCTCGCTTAAGATAAGCATTTTTCCTTTTCGTTTTAGCAGAAAGGACCATGGCAGCGGTATCTTGTAAAGCTCGTAATCAGACGAACTGATTATAGTTTTTTTCATAAATCCTCCTTTTCCCCGCAGACGGCAAGGACATAATTCTCCCTGCCAGAAGAAATCCACGAGCATTTCATGAGTTTTTTATTGTCCTTTATGCCCACAGTCTCCACCGAAAGAGAAGTGACTGGCAGGACGGATCCGTAATTTTTTACAAATGCGTCAAAATTTTGCCTTTGACTGGCAGACTGACTGCAAATTCTCCTGAAAGAGGCCACGATACAACGATCTGCGTTATAGGGTGCGCTTTTTTCAACATATTTTTTTTCACACTCAGCAAGAGAACGGAAATTTGATGCGGAAAGGGCCGAAAAAAGCGGGAGAAGAATCACAAGCGCAAGAAGCTCATACATCCTCATTTTCCGCCAGCTCCCTGAAAATCTCCGCCGTCTTTTTTCCACTCCGTCAAAATTTGCTCGTTTTCATTACTAAGCCTTGAATAAAAACTCGTGCTTTGAATGGACAGTCTTTCGATTTTGAAGCGGGCCAGAGCCAAAGCTGACAGGGAAAGGAAAGACAGAATACAGAGAACACCTGTTCCCAAAAAAAGAGCGTATCCGGCATCTTTTGCGATTTTTTTTTGAATCAAGAGTTTATTTCTCATTTTTTTACTCCCATGAAAAAATATCTTTGTCATTACCATCACCGCCCGGGCTTTTATCCGGGCCAAGGGAGATAATTCCGAATGGAAGGCCTTTGGGAAGCTCAGTAGCGGAAGCAGAGCCCTTCAGCTTGTAAATATAAGGAGAGCCCCATGGATCCACAGTGATTTTTTTATCCGTATAAGGCCCTGCCCAGTTTTCAGCCAGGGGATAAAGGTCCGGCTCTTCCCACAAGGCCATAAGCCCCTGCTCCTCAGTAGGAAAGCAACCGCAGTCAGCGTAATAGCTTTGCAAAGAGAGCTTCAGCTGCTCAATCTGGTTTTTTGCCGCAGAAAGACGGGCTTTTTGAAGCATTTTGCTGGTCGCAATTCCAACTTGGGAAGAAAGAATCGCAGTCACGGCAAGGACAGCAAGAGTCTCGATAAAGGTAAAGCCAGCATCCTTGCGCTTTTTCAGCTTACCAATCCCCTTTCGTGTAAGAATTTTCATAAAAAACCTCCTAAATTCGTTATAAAAGGCAGAAATGCTGCCTTCAAAATCAGACAAAGATAAATCGCAACTACAAGCAGGAAAAATGGCTGAATGATGGAAAGAAAAAACTGCTCCCGACTGGCCTGAATTTCACAAAGGCAGGAATAGGCCTTGGCAAAAGCGTCCTTTCCACCTGTTTCCTGATTAAACATGAGGTTCTCAGCGACAAGCAGCCCCTCCTGCCTGAAGCCAGAGTCTTCAAGGCATTTTCCGAAACAATCCGAGATTTCTTCCCCGTCCAGCAGCCTCTTCCTGACTGAAATCAAGGCTGCTGAGAGCCTTTTATTCCCAGAAGAAAAAGCCAGTGTGCAGGAAATGGCAGGCAGTGTCGGGATGGAATTCTCACGCAGGAAAGACAGGGTTTTCATAATTCCCGCGCATTGGTTTTGCGAAAAAATTTTTTTCGTCACTAGCACAAAGACAGAAAATACAAACAAGAGAAAAAAATCAGCCTTTATCATTGTCCTGACTGCATTTTCCTGAATCTGCCGGATATTCTCTGAGAAAAGCGCTGAAAAACTCGGAAGGATAAAAGTAACGGAAAGGTATCCCGCAATGGCAGAACTGGCGAGCAGGAGGCAGGGATAAAGCAGTGAGTCCATGATTTTCCGTGAGGTATTTTTTTCATGTCTGAGGAGAAGCGTCAGGTGTTCCAGAACAGAGCTGATTCCACCGAACTCCTCAGAAACCGTAATGAAGGCCGAATACCAGTCCGACACAGAGACATAGGGAGCGAGCTTTATTGCCAAAGAAAATTTCGTGCCAGCAAGAATTGACTTATGCAAAAATGATGCCAGTCGGTTCAGCTTAATGTCAGTGAAATTCATTCTGCTGAGAATAAACAAAGCCTTCTGTAAAGAGATTCCGCTTGATATAAGTTCAAAAAGTCTCTCTGTGAAAATAAGAAGCCTTTTCTTTTTTCCAAAAATGCAAAGAATTCCCCTCATGCCCTTCTCTCCTCAAGATTCTTGTGTTTTCCAAAAAAATAAAAGTGATGAGACAGAGGCAGGCTCTTATTCCTCAGTTTAGGAAAATTTGTTGCTTCTTCAGCAAGGATTTCCTTTTTTTCCACAATTCTGGCCTCAAGCCTGACTTTTTCACCTTTATCCGAAAGAAGTTTTTGAAAAATCATCGCTCTCAGCACCGAGCTTAATTCGTCAAAGTCAACGCCTAGTTCCCTCATTCGAATACATGTCTCCTGAAGTCCGCTTGTATGAACTGTGGCAAGGACAAGGTGCCCGGTAAGTGAAGCCTGGAGGACAGTGCGAGCGCTAATGCTGTCCCGGATTTCCCCCACAAAAATCACATCTGGATCCTGCCTGAAAATAAAGCGGAGGGCATCTGAGAAAGACATTCCGCCTTCCCCATCCACATGAACCTGCGTGATTCCGTCAAGGACATATTCAGGTGGATCTTCAATCGTAATAATTTTTTTCCTGTCGCCGAAGATTTTGGTAAGTTCCGTCAAAAGCGAAGCCGCCGTAGTTGACTTACCGCTGCCAGTTGAACCGCAAATCAAAATAAGTCCGTCTTCATTTTTAATGAGCTTGCATAAGGAAGCGCATTGCTCTTCCGTAAAGCCCAGCTCTTTCAGGGACAGGGGAATTCTTGTCACGTTCAAAAGCCTGAGGACAACACTTTCCGAATTTCCATTGCCAGAAACTGAAGGAAGGCAGGAAACACGCACGAAAATCTGGTCTTGCCCCCGGAAAACGAAATGACCGTCCTGGGCCTTTCTGCTTTCAAGCACATTAAGGTTGGCAAGAACTTTTATGCGGCGGACAAGCTCAAGGCACTTTTCATAGGAAAGCTCGCATACCTCCTCCAGCCTTGAGGAAATCCTGAAACGAACCCGTCTTTCTTCTATATGAATATCCGTCGCACCCTTTTTTCCGGCTTGAGACAAAAGGGTATCCAAAAGCATCGTCGCCTCGCTGCCGTCATTTTTTCTCTCATTTTCCCGCTCACTTTTTGCATAGCGCAAGGAAATCTCATGCTTAAGGCTTTGCTCATCAAGAGGAAGGAAAAGGCAGGCTTCTTCAGCAATTTTTTTCCCCTTCAGCTCATAAAATGCCTTCACCGACTTTCTGAGTTTTTTCTTCAAGTTTTCATTTGAAATATCTGTTAAGCCGATTTTCACAAAATTTTCCCCGGAATCAAGGACAACGGCTCCGTTGTATAGGCTGAAATTCACGGACAGATCAAATTTTTCGCTCATTCTTTACCTCCACGCACTTCGAAGCAATTTCAAGCAGTCTCTTTTTTACATCTTCCTTTTTTTCAGCAGAAGTTTTCTCTTCCATTCCGAAAATTTCCGCACTCGGAAGCAGGTAAATCACAAGCTCAGTCTTCTCACCGGCAGTTTCCCTTCCCTTAAAAAAATTTCCGATGATAGGAATTTTCGATATGATTGGCGTTCGGGAAACATTTTCATTGTCCTCTTCCTGCACAAGCCCGCTCAAAACAACAGGCTCACCGCTTCTGGCCCTTACTTCAGTCGTTATTACTTTTTCACTGGTTGGAGGCGGGTTTCCTGTCGTCGTAGACAAGTCAGTTCCCTGCCTGGAAACGCTTGCAGTAATTTTGCTGGTAATCATTCCGTCACCAGTCACGGTTCCAGTAACCTCAAGCTTTAATCCCGAGATAATCTCCTTGGTAACGCCGGAATAAATTGGCTCGCCGGTTTCTGGATCCAGATTGTTGTCCCTGTAACGATAGGTATTGGTGTTCTGAAAGTTGATGGGCTTACCGCTCACGCCGTTCAAAGTCGTGTCTGCAAAGACCTTTGCCTTTGACTCGCTTATGGCCGCCTGCAATTCCCCGGCAAAATGAAGGCCAAAAGCTCCGATTACATCAAGATTTAAGTTCAGTACGTTTCCCAGCTGAACTGCGCCATCGTTGATATCGCCAAAATGAACCCTGCTGGTACGCAGGCGGGGATTCCACTCACTGCCCCTTGTTGACTGATACTGCATGATTAGCAGGTCGTAGCGGACACGGGAAACAGGCCTGTCAATGCTTTCAAGCTCTTTCAAAAGCCTTTGATAGGCCGCCTCTGAGCCAATGAAGAAAAAGCTGTCCCCCTGCCCGGTGTCGCTTATGGACGCTTTATCCAAAAATGGCGGAAGGTGACTGAGAAAATCATCAGTCCTTATGTATTGAAGTTTTACCAGGCGGGAAGGATTCTTGCAGTCAATCTCCGCAATGAAGTCTTTCAACTCCAGGGCTTTTTCTTCATCAGAAAGAAAAAGAAAACGCTGGCTCTCATTGCTGCTCATACATTCTATTTCCGGGAAACGTTTTGCAATCATAGGGACACATTCGCTGCTTTTAAGAAAATTCAGCTGGCAAAGCCTCCATTTTTTTCCTCTATCAGCAAATGAATTCTTGTTTTTCGCAGGAAGAAGAAAGTAGACATCCCCGTGAATTTTGAATTCCGCCCCGGCCTGCATACAAAGAAGGCCAAGAGCCTCGTCAAAAGAATCAGCCTTAAAGCAAGCCCTCATTATTTTTGCCTCATTTCCAAGGGCAAAGCAAAATTGTTTTCCGGCCTGATTGAAAATTTTTTCAGCGGCAAGGGAAAGAGGGGCATTCTGAACATCAACCAGCCACTTTCCGGCATTTTCCACAAAGGAAATTTTTCCCGAAAATGCAGCATGATTCTGGCTTGAATTCACCCTGGATACATGAAAAGCCTTTTCCAGCTCCTTTTCCAGGGAAAAGCCCATGCAAAGTCCAGTAATTCTCCTCAAAAGCTCTTCCGCAAGGCAAAAATCGGTATGCAGGCTGACCTTCATTGTCGGAAGGGAATCATAGGTCACGCAAAGTCCAGTGGCGATGGCAACTTTCTCAAATAGCTGCAGGGGAGTCACATCAAAGGCATTCAGGGAATAAAGCCCATTGTTTTTCTGAATGTGAATGCGACTGACAGTCCAGCGATTTTCAGCCTTGTCGACATAAAGGCGAGCCTGAAGGAGAAAGGCATCAAAGCCCTCTTCAAAATTTTCCCCGCTGCAACGGAAATCTGCTTTTCCAGAAACAGTGTCATCAGCAGAAATAGAAATTCCCGTATAAAGGGAAAGGGCATAAAGAATTTCATGAATATCACGATTCACAAATTCATAGGCTTCCTGGGCAAAGGCTTGACTCCAGGAAAAGAAAGAGCAAAGCATTAGAGCCAGAAAAGTGACTTTTACTTTTTTAATGCGCACAAGGCACCTCCGTTATTTTTTTTCCTTGCTTATTTATTTGAAAAATTTTTGCCTTTTCGGCAGTGACGAAAGAAAAAAAATGAAAAAAAAGAGAAAATAATGCAAAACTGGAAAGACAAATTGGAGATTTTAGAGATTTCTATAAAAAACTTTCGTAAATAGTGAAAAAATCAGGCTAGATAAAAGATTTGTTTCAAAATATAATCTTCCCTATGGCTGAGCTTTTTCCCAAGGACACAGTTTTTACCGTCTCAAACCTTACTTCCCTAATAAGAGATTTACTGGAAGGAACTTTCTCAAACATCACTCTTGAAGGTGAAATTTCAAATTACCGCCCCAACGCCAGCGGTCACCTCTACTTCACCCTCAAAGACGAAGGTGCGCAAATTTCCGCCGTAATGTTCCGGGGCAGGGCTATGAGCCTTGATTTTGTCCCCAAGGACGGCATGAAGGTAAAGTGCACAGGCTCCATCTCAGTATACGCCCCTAGGGGAAACTATCAGATTATCATCAACAAAATGGAAATAGCAGGTGCCGGAAACATCCTTCAAATTCTGGAAGAAAGAAAACGCCGGCTTGCCGCAGAGGGACTTTTTAATTCAGAAAACAAAAAGCCTATTCCCCGCTTTTCAAAGAGAATAGGCATCGTCACGAGTCCAACTGGAGCTGCCCTAAGGGACATTCTTCAGATTACAAAAAGACGGAATCCCGGAGTCGATGTCGTCATTCTCCCGGCTTTGGTTCAGGGAGACGGAGCCGCCATTACAATCGCAAACATGATTAAAACTGCCAATGACTTTAACATGTGCGAAGTCCTTATAGTAGGCCGTGGCGGCGGCTCCCTTGAAGACCTGCTTCCTTTCAGCGAAGAAGTCGTAGTCCGGGCCATCGCTTCATCAAAAATTCCTGTGGTGAGTGCAGTCGGCCACGAAATAGACTGGGCTCTTTCTGACTATGCCGCTGACATGCGTGCCCCCACTCCATCAGCCGCCGCAGAGCTTGTAGTTCCCAAGCAAAGCGACATCCTGGAAGGACTTGCAGCCTACCGTCAGGAATTTTACCATCAGATTTCAAGCAAGGTTGAGCGCCTAAAACTCATGGTAAAATCATTCGATGTTGCAAACATGGAAATCCGCTTCCGCTCAATCGAGCAGCCCCTTTTAAATCGCCTGGAAAATGCCCGAACGGCTTTAATCGAGGGAATAAATCAAAAAGTCAGGGACACAAAGTCCATGGTCGAGCAGAGCGTCCGCATCTTAGAGCAGGCCAGCCCTCAGACGATTTTAAACCGGGGCTACTCAATGGTTCGCACTCAGGAAGGAAAGGTGGTTAGAAGAGGCACCGATGTACTTCCAGGCGCGAAAATCGAAATCACCCCTGCAAGCGGAAAGATTTTCGCCACCGTGGATTAAAAAAAGGCTGTCCTTTATGGGAAAGCCCTACCCGCGCTTCTCCCAACGAGGCGGATTATAAGTCTCCCCATTTTTATAAAAGACCAGGGCATTGTTCATAAGCGGCTCGTTGCATATATTCATTCTGAATTTGAATACGTATAAATTCAAGTCGGCATAAGGAACAAAATTTACCTTTGTAGTAATTGCAAGACCGTCTAATTTTATTGGATTCGCGTTGGTCGCATTTGAAGTATACTTAAACTTGAACTCAGTTCCAAGCGTTATTGGAAGGGAGGCACGGACACTTATCGCAGATTTTCCAATACCGGCCGAAGGAATGACCGAAACCCATGGCTCAAATTTAATAGTGTCGTCACTTTTTTCACTTCCTTTCTCGATACCCATAAACATCTCTGTAGCAGCAATACCCTTACCACCAAAATCACAGTTGACATAAGGATATGGAATAAAAAGTGCTTTTTTCCAGCCATAGTGAAGGTCAACATAAGCATCAGCACCATACATGCCCACAAAGCACAAGTGAGGATTTAGTTTTCCCAAATCCACATTCACGCCGGTCTTAAATGAAAAGCCGAATACAAGAGGAATAGGACCAGCCTGAACCTCAATGTCTGTCTTTTTAACATCACAATTCTTTTTGTCTTTAAAAAGAGTTTCGAGAAGTTTTGACATTTTTTCATTTGCACTGGCACTGACATTTTTCTGCATCAAAGCATTTGCAACTGATGTCGGTGAAAGGTCAATGTCAACAAAGAGGGCAAAACCTGCATCCACCCTGAACTGTCCGCTGGGATTTGATACTGAGCCTTTTACGCCAAGTCCTATATCCATTCCGGCATCTTTTAAATTATATGGAGAGCCTAAAAATCCTACCAGACTGAAAGATTTGTATTTTTTCCATTCGGTACGCATTTTTGTGCGTTTTGCTTCAAATTCAGACCATTTATCACTTGTATATAAAGAACGGGCATCGGAATCAATAATGTCCGTATAAAGATTGCTTGCTCGAAATGCCGTCTGATCAATCTGCGAAGCAGAACCGATGTTTGCGTACATTGTCGGATAGACATTTTCGAGGTAAGGCGGATCAATTACTGCATCTGGAGAAGCGTCATAAAATTCATCAAGAATAATACGGGTAAATTTTCGCTTACCGGCATCATCGGCCGCCTTTTTCCATTCACTTTTGCAGAATTCTGTTGATGCTTCTTCTCCCTCAACATCATCTACAAAATTGTTTACACTGCAGACATCCACAACTGCATTAAAAAAAGCCTCGTTTGTAAGAGCTGTGTTCAGATAAGCAATAACTTCACTGTTTTTTGTAGGAAGAGAATCATCTTCAGTCTTTGAATTTGCTTCCAGGATTGCTTTTTTTACAGCTTTTACCTTTTGCTTCACATTTTCTTCTGCAAGGGATTCATCCGTAAGTTCTTTAAGCAGCATTGAAGGACCGTCCACCGTATCCGGGAACTGATAAAGCACATAGTTATAGTCAATTGCATAACTGCTTTCAGTAAAATTATTTCGATTGACAATATGCAGGTCATCATCGTCTGCCGTATTAATGTTTTTTGTTACAACATAGCAGGCATTGTAATCTGACTGTTCAACTTTTGTGAATGAAACTAAATCGTCCTTATCGTATGAATCCTGGGCATTATAGAAAGAAGCATCCGAATTTGGATCGAGAGTTGAATAATCGCTGCTATTATATTCGCATTCTCCCACATCGCTTGTAATCGGCTCTGTACAGACTATGTAATCTCCGTAAGCAGCCCCTTTCCATGCACTATCTGACGGGCTG
>DGTW01000349.1 GCA_002393835.1 Treponema sp. UBA4326 | reverse complement strand
CATCCCGGACTCCGTTCCGGGATCGCCATTCCCTATTGAAAAAAAATCTACAATACATTTGTGTTGTGAAAAATGCTTAAAATTTTATAATATTTTCTAAAATCTTTTAAAAATTTGTAAAAATAAACATTTTGTGTTGTAAATCTATTGCAATTTTAAAATTTATGTTGTATATTTGATTTCAAGAACGAAACGGACAAAAGAGCCGCAATTCGTTTGTTTTTACGGACCCTGAAAAAATTTAGGGATTGCTGTAAGGAGGAAAAATGAAAGAAATACTAGAATATACGAGCTATCGCCAGTATATTGCGGACTACTACGCCGATAAAAAGGCGAAATCCGCGTTTACCTGGCAGACGTTCGCTACCGAAGCTGGTTTTTCTTCGCGTGTTTATCTGAAATACGTGAGTGAAGGCCGCTTTAACTTGAGCGATTCGGCGACCGCCCGTGTGGCAGATGCTATGCGCTTGGTCGATTACGAACGCGAATATTTCACCGAAATGGTCAAGTTCGACCATGCCAAAACAGATGCCGAAAAGAAAGCTGCATTCAACAAAATGCTTGCGATTGCAGATGCCCACAAGGCTAAAATCTTGGAAGGCGATGCGTTCCGCTTTTTCGAAAGCTGGAAAAATCCTGTCATTCGAGAACTTGCGCCATCAATGCCTGGTGCAAAGCCGCTCACCCTTGCGCACGCTTGCCGCCCAGAAATCACCGCTGCCGAAGTCAGCGAAGTGCTGAACTTTCTCGTCAAAAGCGGATTTCTTGAAAAAAATGACGAAGGCAATTACATACAAACGGAAAAATCCTTGACAACGGGCCCCATGGGGGTGACGCCGGTCGCAGTCCGTACAATGCATCGCCAAATGGGCGAGCTCGCGCTTGAGACGATCGAAGGTGTCGCTCAGGATAAACGAAATTTTTCGGGTGTCACGTTCGGTATCACCAAAGAAGGCTATGATGAAATCGTGCAAGAAATTGCCGATTGCCGTAAAAAAGTAATTGCCATTGCTCGGAAAAACGCCGCTACAGACGAAGTTTATCGCCTGAACATGCAGCTTTTCCCGCTGACAAAGAAACAAGATTTAAAAAAATAAATGAGGAGGAATGTATGAATTACTCAAAACTTAGCAGGCAGTTTGTCTGCAAATTGGCGATGCTGCTCGCCTTTGTGTTCGCAGCGTGCTCGGAAACAGATTCGGGAAACAATGTTGCCGGCGGCACCGTTGAAGAAACGGGTGTTTATGCGTTGGCTGGCCGGGGTGGCAATGTCTATCCTAAAATGTCGGATGTGCAATTTGGTGACATTGGGCCGATGGACGATTCTCTAGGTTTTGAAGGGTTTTCTTTTGCTAAAAAGGGTACGATTGTGTCTGTTTCTGAATTGGACCCCTTGACTCTTGAAGCTACTGGTCGCACTTTTGTGGATACGATTTACGACGATGATGGACAATTTTCGTTTGGGGAACTTTCTCTGAATAGTCCGTATGTGTTGATTCAAATTCTGGATTCCTGCACTGCTTATGATGGTTGGCGACGCGGTTTGTGGGGGCCTTTGACTTATCCTACATCGACTAGTGTTCCTTGCGATTATGATGCGCTGATCGCTGAAGATTCTTCTTGGGCGGCGGCTTTACCCAGTAGCTGTGGTGTTATAGACACTACAACGAAATATCCGATTCCTTTTGCCGCGATTGTAGATTTGCGAAAACAAAAAGATGTGAGCGTTAATTATTTAACTTATATGAAAATTTCGCTTGTGAAAAAGTATGTTAGCGAAGGGATGGACTTTGCTGCGGCAAATAAAAAAGCGGAATCGGAAGTTCTTGGAAATTATGGAATTTATGAAGATTTGGGGAGCTTTGAAAGCTTGGAAAGCGTGAATGGGCGGTTGTCCTATGTATTGCTGATGATTTCTCGTGTAAATCGTAGCGGCTCACCTTTGAAAGTTTCTCTCATGGAGGCTATGGATCTTTATTATGGTTTGTCTCCGGCCGCCGTTGCCGCCTTGGGTGAATCTGCGGAACGATTCTATTTGAATGCTCTTAAGTCGTTGGAGTTCGAAATGGCATTTTATGCTTATGTGTATGGTTACGGGGAATGTACGGAATCCCGTGAAAATGAAACAATTGATTTTGTGAAGGGCGAGGGTGATTTTGCTGAATTTGGTCGAAGAGTTACAAATGCTTCTGCGGTCTGTCGTTCGAATAAATGGGTTCAGGGATGGAAAAAAGTTGATTACGAAAGTGGAACGATGGTGGATGATCGCGATGGAAAAACTTATAAGACGGTCACATACAATTGGGATGGAGTGACGCAGACATGGATGGCTCAGAACCTGAATTATGCGGATACAATGTCGGCAAGTGCTGATAGCGCGTTGAGACGTAATTTACTTGGCAACACCATGTGCTGGGTGGGTGACTCCTCTTGTGAAATATATGGCCGTTATTACAAGTGGCTTGCGGCAATGAATCTTAGTATGTCTGATCTTGGTTTGACTTATACCTATGTAAAGGATATTGTGTATGATGACGAAAATGATACAGAGGGCGTTATTGTTTGGGATACCGTGGCTGTTGAAGATGAGTGCTTGACTGCTGATGAAAACGATAAAACGCAGTATGAATATTGCCGCACTACATATGGAACCGGCCGTATAGATTGTTCTGTGTTTACTAAACAATCGGACCGTGTGGCCTATCAAGGTGTGTGCCCGGATGGCTGGCGAATCCCCAATAAGGAAGATTGGGTTCTTTTAACTGAAAATTTATCCAAACGAGGAGCCGTGCTTAGGGATGCAAATGGAAGTGGGTTTGGATATGCAGAAGCGATGACGTTGAGCTTTATTGACGGTGAATCTCCTGAAATAAGGAGGGATAATAGAGAGTTTTGGCAAGGCCGTTTTGCATCGGTTCCTGATGAAAAAGATGAAAATCAATTTCAGTATGCTTACTCCGTTTTTGGAGGCTTTTCTACGGGATCGGCTAGTTATGGAAATGTAGGATTTGCGGACTTTTATAAAAAAGTTAGCGTCCGTTGTATCAAGGACTAATAAAGTTCTCTGTAAAATTCTCTCTCTCATTTTCCGTTTTTTGTTAGGAGGAAAGGAGGAAGGCGGGCTTTGGCCCGCCTTCTTTTTTACGTCATCCAGAGTCGCGAAGCGACGAAGGATCCAGTGAACTCTCGCTTTGCGTTGTCATTGCGCTTCGTGCATGACTCGTTCGCCTCGGATATAGGAACATGCAAGCGTGTTCCTGCATCTCTCGGCTCCTTTGTCATTCCGGCCTTGAGTCGGAATCTCCTCTGCGTTATAATTTCAGCCCTTCAATTTGGCTTTCGAGTCTTTCGGCTTCGTCGTGCATCTTTTGCAGGAACGCCGCCGTGGCGGGCGAATTAACATCTTGGATGCGGTGGTTTGCACTTTTCAAGAATTTTTCGACTTGCTTGATATCTTCGCGCGTTTTCTCGCTGCAATACGTTTCTGCCATGCGCTCGAAAATGTAGCCTTCCGCCGTCTTTGACAAATGAATCATGTCGTCATCGTAAAAGCGGTAGTCGCGCAGTTCATCCATCACGATTTCGTAACTCGGGAAGTAGCTGATGGTCGTTGCAGGCTCTGTGACGATTTCTCTTGTGACCTTTTCTATTGCGAGTTGCAATGTCGCTTTTGAAAGTGTGTTCTCGTGTGCGCCGTCGCTCAAATGCCGTAACGGCGAAATCGTAAAGACAATGTGAAATTCGCGATTCTCGCCGATTCCGTCACATTTAATCTTCAGTAAATCATGCACGATGCTTTTCAGCGCTTCGGTGGCGTGGTCTACAGAAATCATCTTGCGAATAAACAGGTTTGGATTTTGCCTGTGGCAATTCGAAACGGCAACCCCGTTTTCTCTCAAAAAGTACACGAACGCAGTCCCGAGCGTGATAAATACGGTATCGGCTTTCTGCAAAAACTCCCGTGCATTAGCGGTCGTTTCGTTCAATTTTGCGATACACTCTTCACGAGTTGCGGCGGAAAGTGAGCTGTGCGCGTCCCAGCAGTGCCAGGGGCCGCGAATCTCATTGCCGTTTTCCGAAACGCCTAATCGTGTATCCTGAAAAACGTCCGCTTCTCCAAAAATTTTCCCGTT
>DGTW01000369.1 GCA_002393835.1 Treponema sp. UBA4326 | reverse complement strand
GACGCCCTTTTTCAAAGGAGGGGGAAGTCTCCCCCTGCTCGCCCACTTCGTTGGTCGCTACCCTCTCTACGGGGTAGGGAGACGGTCGCCGTAGGCGAAAAAACTTGCGAGGCAAGTTTTTAGTCGAGTCTCGGTGAAGGCTGGGCCTGAACCGCACCCCCGTAACGCCCCCGTTTTCTCCAATTCCGTCTTTGGCTTCAATTGTCTGCACGCTCTTTACGGCATTTTCAATTTTGTAAGCACGGATTTCTTCCAGAAAATTTTGGATTTGTCCTTCACTGCATAGCCGATCAGACTCACCTTCAGAAAGAATCATTCCGTTCATAACCCCGGATTCGCGGAGCTTTTTAGTCAAAGCCCTTGTATCAATTCCGCAGATTCCGACGATTCCCTGTGACTTCAAAAAAGAATCCAAATCTCCCTGACAACGGAAATTACTGGGGCCTTCGCAAAGCTCGCGGACAACATATCCGCTTACAAAAGACCTCTTGCTTTCGAAATCCTCTCTCTCAATTCCGTAGTTTCCAATCAAGGGAAAAGTCTGGGTGACAATCTGGCCAAAATAACTCGGATCTGTGAGGGTCTCAACATAGCCTGTCATGCCAGTCGTAAAAACCGTCTCGCCGATTGTCTTTCCCCTGGCACCAATCGCCATTCCCTCAAATACGCTTCCGTCTGCAAGAATCAGATATGCTTTACTCATAAACACGCCTTCAGAAAATCAACAAATAATGGGCTTGGCTTGTTTGGCCGGCTCTTGAATTCAGGATGAAACTGAACGCCAACATGGAACTGGTCTTTAACTTCAACCGCCTCAACCAAAGTTCCGTCAGGCGAAGTCCCGCTTATGACAAGACCTGCCGCCTGCATTTTTTCGCGGTAATCATTATTGAACTCATAGCGGTGCCTGTGCCTCTCATTGATTACAAAGCTGCCACTGCCATCCCCAGTTTTTTTCGGACAATCCTTTGCATAGGCCGCCTCAAGGAGTGTTCCTCGAGTCACATTGCAGGGGTAGCTTCCAAGCCGCATGGTTCCGCCCATAATCACCCCTTCCTGATTTTTCATCAAATCGATGACGGGATGCTCGGAAGTCTCGTCAAATTCACGGCTGTTTGCGTCGCTTAAGCCTAGGACGCTTCGCGCAAACTCAATGACCGCAATCTGCATTCCAAGGCAAATTCCAAAATAAGGAATTTTATGCGTTCTTGCGTAGCGGCAGGAAGCAATCATGCCCTCCACTCCCCTCTGGCCGAAGCCGCCCGGAAGAATTATGCCGGCACAACCCGCAAAAACTTCTGGGGCAGTCTGATCTGTTACGCTGTCCGAATCTACCCATTTAATTTTTACATTCTTTCCTACGACAAAACTCGCATGATTCAGGCTTTCGACAATGCTAAGGTAGGAATCATGCAGCTTCACATATTTTCCGACAAGGGCAACCTGAATTTCCCCGCTTCTGGCATGGATTGTCTCAACCATTTTTGACCAGTCAGCAAGAGTTGAATAGTCTGCCTTCTTTTCGATTCCCAAATCCCGACAGACAACATCGTCCATATTTTGGGCGTGGAGCATGAGGGGGACTTCGTAAAGGCTTTTACAAGTCGTATTGTTGATTACGCAGTCTGACGACACATTGCAGAAAAGGGAAATTTTCTTTCGTATGTCATCTGGAATTTCCTTGTCACAGCGGGCAACAATGATATCCGGGTGAATTCCGACAGACATCAGCTCCTTTACCGAATGTTGGGTGGGCTTACTCTTGAATTCGTCGCTGCCAGAAATGTATGGAACCAGGCAGACATGAATAAAAAGGCAGTTTCGTCTTCCCACCTCGATTGCCAACTGGCGGATTGCCTCCAAAAAAGGCTGACTTTCAATATCGCCGATTGTGCCACCGATTTCGACGATACCGACATCAGCATTTTCCGCATTTTTCAGGATAAAATCTTTAATCTCATTCGTTACATGAGGAATAATCTGAACTGTCTGACCTAGGTAGTCGCCGTTCCTTTCCTTTGAGAGGACATTCCAGTAAACCCGGCCGCTAGTGAGGTTAGAATATTTTCCCAAATTCTCATCGATAAAGCGTTCGTAGTGCCCCAAATCCAGGTCAGTTTCCGCACCATCGTCAGTAACAAAAACCTCGCCATGCTGAAAAGGGCTCATGGTACCCGGGTCAATATTCATGTATGGGTCAAGCTTCTGGCTCGTAACCTTCAGTCCCCGGCATTTCAAAAGACGGCCAAGAGAAGCCGCCGTAATTCCCTTTCCCAAGCCCGAAACAACTCCGCCTGTTACAAAAATAAATTTAGCCATTTTCTTTCCTCTTAAAATCCCCCGTCAAACTTTTATCAGTATGCCTTATCATGCACCCCGGTTATGGCACGGCCACTTGGCTCGTCCATGTTTTTCCAGGCCTCATCCCATTCCAGAGCCTTGGCCGTAGAACAGGCAACTCCGGCTTCATGTGGAACGCATTTTGCCGCAGAGTCGCTGGGGAAAAGCCTGCTGTAAATTTCTCGGTAATAATATTCCTCTTTTGTTTTGGGAGGATTAACCGGGAAACGGTTTTCCCGGCGGGCAAATTCAGCATCACTGACCTTTTCTTCTGTCATGCGCTTAAGGGTATCAATCCAGTTATAGCCTACTCCGTCACTGAACTGCTCTTTCTGTCGCCAGCAAATGCTTTCTGGAAGCAAATCCTCAAAGGCCTTGCGCAAAATCCATTTTTCCATGCGCTGTTTTCCATCGGGCAGGCGAATGTTCATTTTATCGCTTGGATTGATAGACATCGCAATGTCAATAAAATCCTTGTCAAGGAAAGGAACGCGGCCTTCAACACCCCAAGCCATGAGAGATTTATTTGCACGCAGACAGTCATAGAGATGCAGCTTGCTCATTTTTCGCACAAGTTCCTCATGAAATTCCCGGGCATTTGGAGCCTTGTGGAAGTAGAGATAGCCGCCAAA
>DGTW01000145.1 GCA_002393835.1 Treponema sp. UBA4326 | reverse complement strand
CGAAAATCAAGTTCTACATCAACGCACGAACTGATGCCAGTGCAGGACTCGACAATGCAAAGGCTGAGAGTGCAAAAGTTTGTGACGCAATCACGGCTGACATCAAAGATATGCTCTCAAAAGCATAAATAATTTTTAACCACAGATTAGGGATTACTGATTAACACTTGAAGCGATTAATCAGTAATCCCTTAGCACAGTTTTTCACGGATTAAAAAAATAATCTGTGTAAATCTGTGTAAATCTGTGGATTATTTTTTTATGGGAACAAACTGATAATGCAGGAAAAACAAATCATAGCAATTCACAATAACGACTCACTTCTGACGATAAAGTGGCGGCTGACGACCTGATGCAATTACCGCTGCTCTTACTGCATCCAGTTTTGGGGCGAAAAAGAAAAGAAAACGGATTTTGGCCACCTTTTGGACATGGCAAAAGAAGTGAACAAACAGAGCCTCAGCTTTGCCATAAAAAATATTGCTCCTTATGCGGAGATATTTCCCTTGCACGGCGCAAAGAGGACATCTGTTTTTAATAGGATTTTTGAAGGGACTTTTCGGAATATTCGCCAGAATTGCTCTTGCATATTTTTATTTCTTCCTGCTAAAATCCATTCGAATATGAAATCACACCTGCATCTTCTGAACGATTATCGTCGTATGAACCGCCTCGTCCACAGCGGGGCGGTATTTTGTGCCCTTGACACAGAGACTACCGGCCTCAAACCCAGCGAGGAGCGGATTATTGAGATAGGGGCGGTCAAATTTGACAAGTCCGGCATCCTGGGAGCTTTTTCGACCCTTGTAAATCCCAGGGTGCTTATTCCGCCTTTTTGCCAGCAGCTCACTGGAATCACTAACAAGATGGTTTTCGGACAGAAGGAATTCAAGGAGATTGCGGGGGATTTTCTTGATTTTCTGGGAGACTCGGTTATTATTGCCCATAATGCCCAATTTGACCTCCGCTTCGTGAACGCAGAGCTTGAGAGGATGAATCACGAAATCTTGCCGAACCAGGCCATAGACACCCTGCGTTTTTCCAGGTGGACTTATCCTGAGAATGAGCACTGGACCCTGCAGTTTCTGGCAAAGCAGCTTGAAATAGAAGTGAAATCTGCCCACAGGGCCGAGGATGATGCCAGGGTCTGCATGGAGCTTTTTTTGCGATGCATAAAAGACAGCATGGACAGGCAGAAGAGCATAGTTTGACTTGGAATAAAAAGGATTGAAAGGCAGGGAGCCGGTCGCCGTCAGCGAACAAACTCGTAAGAGGAGTTTGTAGGCGAGTCTCGGTGAGAGCTGGGGGCGAACCGGAAAGAAACCTTTTTATGCTTGAGCTTTTCCTTTTTTATCGGGCGTCCACCGTGTAGGTGACTTGAATTTCCTTTCCGAGAATGTCTGCGGCGACAATGTTGATTGAATTCTTTCCTTTGGGCAGGGTGACTTCCCCTAAAAAAGCCCTTGTGTCATCGGGATACATTACGCTCACATCGTAGTTTTTTTTGCCGCTCACGCTGATCCGGCCGTTTTTTTCGGAAAGCGTGTCGTAGGTGATGTCGTCGGCAATGGCTCCGTTGATGTAGATTGTGGTTTTGTAGGGCATGGCTATATCCTGCTTTTCCCGGTAGAACTGATAGATTCCTGATGGCAGAATTTTTACCGTTCCCAGGTCGTAGCTTATGCCTTTTTTGCTTACTGGGACTACATTCTTGATGGCAAGTGGCAGCTCTTTTCCGACGCGAGGCATGAGAATCCTTGGGTTTACATAAGTCCTGTTCTTCGTGTCTAGAACCTGAAATTCAAGGCAGCCTTCGCCTTTCTGCCAGCCTGAAGTGCCAGTTTCACCGAAAGAAGTGCCTGTCTTGACTTCGCTCAGTCCGTAGAGAGAGTCCATGTTCTCTTCGTTGAGGTTTGCGTAAACCGTGATGAGGGAATCTTTGTGGGCGAGAATCACGGCGTTTCCCAGCGTGCTTTCAAACAACTCGTCCTCGTCATGCTCTGATATTATTGCAAGAATTGTTCCATCGTCAGCGGCTTTTACTTCCTGACTTTCCGAGAAAACCAGGGAGGTGCCTATTGTGCCGCCCCTGAGCTGGGCAAAATAAGAATAGAAGGAATCTGACATGATTTCGTTCTGGGGCCAGTCGAAGGCGAAAATTGCGGAGCCTGCCAGTGTTGTGAGGATTGCAAGGGTTGTAAAAATCAGTTTTTTCATTTTTTCCTGCCTTAGCGGTGAATTATGTCGATTCGTGAGATTTTTCCGTCACGACCGATGAAAAGCGAGTTGTCTTTGACGGCAATGCAGGCACTGTCCGCATCGAAGGAGAAGGAGCCTGAGAAGGCATCGAAAGACTCGATGGCTGAGACTGTGTAGGTTTTGCCTTCCTTGCTGAGAATGAAAATTTCGTTTTCATCGTCGGATTCGAGTATTGAAAGAATCCGCCCTTTGAGGGGAATTTCGGTATTTTTGAAATTCTTGCAGTTGACGATTCCGATTCCGCTTGCATTGTTGTAGAAGACCTTTTTTTCGTCCTTGCTGAATTTTATGAGAACCTGACGGTTAAGCTCTTTTTCCATTGATTTGTAGAAGACGATAGAGGTGTGGGAACCGTAGTTTGCTTCAGTTTTTTTTGAGATGACGAAACGCTGGCCTCCCTGGCCTGAAAGAGTTGCTATGAATTTTGAGCTTTCTGAAATTGCCGCTCCAAGGATGACTTCGTGGTTGCTTCCGCCCGGATTGTACTGCTGGATTATGTTTCCTTCCATATCGAAAGCGATTACGGAGCCGTCAGAATAGCCCGTGACGATGCCCGTTGATGATGATGAGAATGCCGTGATTGGCGTGAAGCCCTCGTAAGTCCATTCGACTTCGCCTATGTCGCTGAGTTTTGAGAAGGAAGAGCCGCCTGGAAGGAAGATGAATTTCCGGCCGTCGGTGAAGTAGGGGAAGCCCGTGACCTTTATGCTGCCTGTCTCCGTACCTGAAGGGGTTTTGATGGAAATCTCGTCTGATGATGTTCCGTAGAATGAATATGCCTCATTTGAGATGGTGGCCTTGTAGGGAAAGGTCATGTAGCTGAGGATTTTTCCGTCAGGTGTGAAGTAGCCTAAATTTTGCCCCATTTTGAATGAAACTGCCTTCCCGTAGTCTTCGGGGGAAGGTGAGTAGCTTTCGCTTTTCGTGTAAGCCTCCAGGTCAACTGTCCAGACTGGAACAAACTGAATTTCCGGGGCAAGGGGGCGTGAGGCCAGAATTATGTATAATATTGCCAAAAAAATGAAAATCGGCGCAATAATTTTTACCTTTTTATTCATAGTGTGATATTATAGTAAATAGATTGAAAAATTGAAAGTTGAAAAAGGAGGCAAATATGGAAAATGTTCTTGTCACGGAAGAAAAACTCGAAGGGCTTTTTGAGGCTGCCATGCAGGCTTCAAAGCTGGCTTACTGTCCCTATTCAAAATTCCCTGTGGGGGCTGCGATTTTGGTTTCTGACGGTAGAATTTTTACCGGCTGCAATGTGGAGAACCGCTCTTACGGCCTGGCAAACTGTGCCGAGCGAACAGCAATTTTTACCGCAGTCGCCGAGGGGGCCAGAAAAATAGCTGCCGTGGCTATTGCCGCCCCGAAGGCTGAATATCCAGTAGGGCCTTGCGGTGCCTGCCGTCAGGTGCTGACAGAATTCGGTGATGATGACGTTCCCGTGGTCTTTGGCTCAAAAATCGAAAATCTTAAGAAGGCGACTTTAGGCCAACTTTATCCTTTTGACAGTTTGCACGAACTTGCTCAGTAAAAAAAGTCGGAATTGTTAAAAAGAATCTTGCTTTTCCCGTTTCTTTCTCAAAAAAAGTATGACTTGACAAAATACCGTAAAGTTTGCAAAATATGTCATACATTTTCAAGAAATTATAAAAGTAAATAGGAGCTAATCGTGGGAGACGATATACTTACAATCGAAGAAGTTGCAAAATATCTCAGAGTATCAGAGCGCACCGTTTATGACTGGGCGCAGAAGGGTGAAATCCCCGCCGGAAAAATCGGCACCGTATGGCGCTTTAAGAAATCAGAAATCGAAAAATGGGTGAATGAGAGGCTTTCATCATCTCAGAAGCCAGCCGAGCCAAGCCATGTGGTCTCAGCTAAAAACATTCTTTCTCCGGATAGAATCGTATTCATCGAACATTCGTCAAAAAGAGACGCTATCATCGAGCTTGCCCAGAATCTCGCAACGGCTCCTCAGATTAAGAACGAAAAAGAGCTGGTGGACGAGATTCTCAAGAGGGAGGAGCTCATGTCAACTGCAATCGGCCGTGGAATCGCCATTCCGCATGTTCGCCTTTCCTCTGTAACCGATTTGGTTATGAGCGTCGGTATCTGCAAGCATGACCTTCTTGACTTCCAGACAATCGATGACAATCCAGTTCGAATCCTCATCATGATTGCGGCCGCCTATAACCA
>DGTW01000074.1 GCA_002393835.1 Treponema sp. UBA4326 | reverse complement strand
AAGGCTTGAACGGAACAGAGCTTGCAATTTCTGAATCACAGGAACGAATGGCTGTAGTTGTCCGTGCCGGCGATGCAGATAAATTCATCAAGTATTGTAATGACGAAAACCTGAATGCTGTTGTTGTTGCAACCGTAACAGACAAAAACAAGCTCACAATGAAATGGCGCGGCAAGACAATCGTTGACATTGACCGCTCATTCCTTGATTCGGCTGGTGCCGTTCACACTGCAAAGGCCCTGATTGAAAGCCCGGCAGCTCAGGATGTTTCTCCGCTGGTTGAACCGCTTGAAAGCGTAAAGGATGCACTCGGCGACTGTGCCTATGCAACCGGAGAAAGTGCTTCAAACGTTCCTTCATCTGAGCAGATTAAAAATGCATTCCTTGCAGATATTTCAGACCTTGCCTGCTGTTCTCAGCGCGGCCTTCAGGAGAGGTTCGACGGCTCAATCGGAGCTTCTACTGTCCTCTTCCCGTTCGGCGGAAAATATCAGGGAACTCCGGAATGTGCCATGTCGGCAAAAATCCCGGTTATCTCTCCACGCGAAACTTCAACTGTCAGCCTCATGTCTTACGGCTACGACCCTCGCGTTGCACAGTGGTCACCATGGCACGGCGCACAGACAGCAATTCTTTCTTCTCTCGCAAAAATTACCTGTATCGGCGGTAAGGCAACGACAAGCCGCATGAGCTATCAGGAATTCTTCGGAAGAACAACAGATAAAAAATCATGGGGATACCCGGCTGCAGCCCTTCTCGGTTCAGTTGATGCACAGAGGGAAATGGGCTGTGCTTCAATCGGCGGAAAAGACTCAATGTCAGGAACCTTTGAAAAACTCAATGTTCCGCACACACTCGTTTCTTTCGCAGTAGCACACGACGAAGCAAAGAACGTTCAGTCGGGCTCATTCAAAAAGAGCGGAAGCTATATCTATCTCGTTCAGGTTCCATATTCAAAGGAACTTGCACCTGACTGGGACGCTTTCAAAAAGAACTCAGACGCACTTTACGAACTTAACAAAGCCGGAAAAATTCATGCAATGTATCCGGTTGGTGCCGGCGGTATTGCTGAGGCCGTTACAAAGATGGCATTCGGAAACAGAACCGGCGTTCAGCTGACGGCAATACCTTCAAGTGCAACAATGCTTGGTTTCCACAGGAACGTAAACAATACGATTGCAGATCTGTTTACACCTCTCTACGGTTCAATCATTGTTGAAACTGATGATTCAAACTTTGAGGGAAATGCCGGATTCGTAAACGGAACCGTGCTGAGACTTGGAAATACACAGAAAGAAGAAAAGATTTCAGTTGCAATGACCGGAATTAATCCGCTGCCGTTTACTGAAATTTCACTTGAAGAGCTTTATGCCGCATGGGAAGGCAAACTCGCAAAAGTATTCCCGCCGGTTTCTTCTGTTAAAAAAGAAGAAAACCTACCTGAGTGGGCAAAGGCAGAGCACGCATCTTTGGGTGAAGCAAGAGCTAAGGCAAGCACATTCACAACACTCGACCCAAGCAAGGCAAAACCACGCGTAATCGTCCCGGTATTCCCGGGCACAAACTGTGAATACGATATGGCACGCGCATTCAACCTTGCAGGCGCAGATTCACGCATCCTCGTCTTCAAGAACCGTACTCCAAAAGACCTGGAAGAATCACTCGAAGCATTCAGGGCTGAGATTGAAAAAGCTCAGATTGTAGCGTTCGCAGGCGGATTCTCTGCCGGTGACGAGCCGGACGGAAGCGGTAAGTTCATCGCAAACGTAATCCGTGAAAAACGAATCTCAGACGCAATCACTTCTCATCTCGAAAAGAAGAACCTGATTCTCGGTATCTGTAACGGATTCCAGGCTTTGATTAAGACAGGCCTCGTTCCATACGGAAAAATCACTGAACCTAGCGCAGAGACACCGACCCTTACATTCAACGACATCCACCGCCACATTTCGCGCGTGGTCTGGACACGCATGGTAAGCGCCGCTTCTCCTTGGGCTTTGGATGCATCAGTTCTCGAAGAAAAACCACACTACATCCCGGTAAGCCACGGTGAAGGAAAAATCTTCATCTCAGAAGCACTCGCCAAAGAATTGTTCGAAAAAGGACAGGTCTACAGCCAGTACTGCGACGAAAACGGCAAACCGACAATGCTCGAACCGGAAAACCCGAACGGCTCAGCATTCGCAATCGAAGGCCTCACAAGCCCAGACGGTCTCGTCCTCGGTAAAATGGGTCACTCAGAGAGAACAGTCGGCATCGGCGGTTACTCAGAGGATTTGATCAAGAACATCGCCTGCAACAGGGAAGCAAGCAGCTGTCAGAACCTGTTTAGAGCGGGGGTAAGGTATTTCAAGTAAGCCTTCTGCTTACCTGAAATACAGGCAGTTTCCATTGGAAAACTGCGATACTTTAATTAATTCGGAATTGTGCAATAGGAATTGAACCTCGCTGTGAGTGATTTTTGCTTGCGGCGAGGTTTTTTGATTCAGAAGATTCACACGGTGGCGTGCTGGCGGCATTATACTTTTTTATGTGATTTATGGTAAATGCACTTCTGATATAATTTCTGAAGCTGCACAATATTTTATTCTAAAGTTAAGGCCAGGTAAAATATCCCATAGTTTGTTCCATGTCCATGGCAATTTATAAAGGTCATTTATATGCAGGTCTATTTCTGAACGGTCTGAACTGTCTTTTGACAGGTTTATACTAAACAAAGTAGACAGAAAAGGAAGATTTGTTTTTCTCGCAGATTCTAAATCACTTACAATCTTAAGATATTTTTCTATGAAAATTTTTTCTTCATTTTTTAAATCTTTCTTTTGTAATGCAAGTTCCAGTTCTTTTATGTCAGATTCATTTCCAAGTGAAATAAACTCATTCTGGCACGGTACTATTTTCTCACCTTCAAGTTTTGATAACAAAATGTATAAATCATCATGCGGTGAAGTACGTTTCTGTCCCATTAATTCTGATGATAAACTGGAAAGGAAATACATTCCGCCGTCCTTTAGAGGAAGAATATTAAATTCGCAGTTGATTTCAAACAAGTGATGATAACTCCATGAATCCGGTCTTGGAAAAGAAAACAATGACTTTTCAGTCCTATCGGTAATCATGGAATCCTTTGTTTTATAACGGTTAAAAATATCCATTACCCTATATTTTATTATGGAGAAGTTCATATCCTGATGCTTTAATTTATCCCAGTCATCGAAACTTATTTCAGATATTGCAGTATCATTATATTTTGTTCCTGCGTATACATCCTTTATGGTTAAAATAAGTTTATCGGTAATAACAGGTGTGTCAAATTCGACTTTTTGAAATCCAGGTTTATCTTCGAGAATAATATTAACAAAACCTCTTCCCGTAAATGTGCAGTTTAGTTTTCTTACCCTGTTATTTTCATAATAATGCTTGAAATCCCCGTATCCGTTTTTGATGTAAAAAGTCTGAATCTCTTCAGTTTTTTTAAAATTTAAAGTTATGACGGTTCCTGTTCCTGAGTCTTCTTCTCCTTCAACCCAAGATTTATCAGTTCCATCAATTAAGTGATTTACATCATATAGATTTGACTGGCTGCTTAGTGTTGACGAAGCGGCTATACTTTCTATTTCGCTTCTTTCGGCAAAACAATAAAGTGATGTTATTAATACATATAATATAAACACATTCTTTTTCATTTCTTTTTTTCCCTTAATACACAAGATTATAATCATCTAAATCAAATGTTTAAATGTGTCTGTTCCTGTAATGTATTCTGCGGCGAGTGTTTTTTTATGCATTGAAATAAACACTACTAAACAAAAATATGCTATACTATAGTCGATGTCCGAAGCTAAAACCTATATCGCCATTGACCTGAAATCTTTTTATGCCTCTGTCGAATGCCGGGAGCGCTGTCTTAATCCTCTCACCACTAAGCTTGTGGTTGCTGATTCAAGCCGTTCAAGCAAAACGATTTGTCTTGCGGTCACTCCGGCTTTAAAGGCTTACGGGCTTTCCGGGCGGAGCAGGCTTTTTGAGGTAGAGGCTAAGGCACGCGAAATCAAACGGCAGACCGGGAAGGAACTGGAATACATCACGGCTACTCCACGCATGGCTCTTTACATTCAGTATTCTGCGCGAATTTACAATATTTATCTCAAATATTTTTCTCCTGATGACATTCATGTTTATTCCATTGATGAAGTTTTTATCGATGCAACTTCGTATCTTAAGCTTTATAAAACTGACGCCCATACTCTTGTGGTCAGAGTGATAAAAAATATTCTCTCTGAAACCGGTATCACGGCAACGGCGGGAATTGCACCAAACCTCTACCTCTGTAAAATTGCCATGGATATTGTGGCAAAGCATATTCCGGCGGATGAAGACGGTGTGCGGATTGCTGAGCTTGACGAAATGACTTACCGGGAAAAACTCTGGTCTCACAGGCCGCTCACGGATTTCTGGCGGATTGGAAAGGGAACAGCACGCCGTCTGGAGAAAAAGTTCATCTTCACTATGGGAGATATTGCCCGTACTTCGCTCAGGAATCCCGATTCTCTTTACGATGAGTTTGGAATTGATGCGGAAATTCTTATTGATCATGCATGGGGCTGCGAGAATGTCAGCATGAAGGACATCAAGAGCTACAAAAGCACGGCGAAATCGCTCACCAGCGGTCAGGTTCTCCAGCGTCCTTATTCGTTCGACGAAGGAAAAATCATCATCAGGGAGATGGCGGAACTTCTGGCTCTGGACTTGTTTGAAAAGAATCTCGTTACAGGCTCGCTTACTCTTCAGGTCGGTTATGATATCGAAGGGATTCCTGAAAACTATGACGGCGAGTTTGTAAAAGATTTTTACGGAAGGATTCTTCCCAGGCCGGCTCATGGTTCGGTTTCTGTGGGCGGTCACACTAATTCTTCAAAGGTGATAACGGAAGGATTTGTCAGTCTTTATGAGCGCATTGTAAATCCTGCATTAAAAGTGAGGCGATTCAATATTTCTGCCAACGAAGTAAAAAATCAGTCAGAAAGGGAAGCCAGTCTTTTTGACAGTCTTGAAGAAAATCTCCCTGACAAAAAAGAAGAGACTCTTCAGCAGACCAGGCTGGCAATTATTAAAAAATTCGGGAAAAATGCAATTTTAAAAGGAACGAACCTGCAGGAAAGCGCAATGACTATCGAAAGAAACAAACAGATTGGAGGTCACAAGGCATGAAAAATTACGATGACATCATCAATACCAGGTGGCCACCAGAAAGGCCGGATTTTAATCACCCGAGAATGCCGGTAAGCCAGCGGGCAAAAATCTTTCTTCCTTTTTCGGCTCTGACAGGCTATGAGGAGGCTCTCAAAGAAACCCTTAAAGCCGAAATCAAAAGCATTGATCACAGCATAGCAACTCTAAGCTGTTTTCCAAAAACGGATGCAACTTTTTGAAGGGTAGACAGACGGATATCTTCGGAATGATTTTCCA
>DGTW01000133.1 GCA_002393835.1 Treponema sp. UBA4326 | reverse complement strand
CAGAAATCGCCATGCCACAAACGCCCATAATTGCCGGCGAAAAAATTCAGGCTTCACTTTCTTCAAGCTACCTTGCTGGAGGAGCCATGGCCAGCGCCAGCTATGAAAGCAACTGGTTCAAGGAGCCTTGGTATTTTACTTCAAGCGAGGCTGAATTCAATCAATACAAGTTTGGTCCGGAAAATTCCAGCGACGGAAGAAGTCACATCCGGGAAGATGCAGGAAGCCTTGACGCAAAAGGAAATGCAATTCTTTCATGCGAAACGAGTTCTTCTTCAATAAAGGGCGCTCCATATCGCTATCGGGTAAGTGCTGAAGTCACTGATGTGTCAAATCAACTTGTCTCGACAGCGGCCGCAACCGTGGTTCATCCGGCTTCATTTTATGTAGGGCTTTTAAAAGGAGAGACGGCCTCTGCCTTCGCAAAAAAAGGCGAGAAACTCACTTTCAGCTACAAGCTTGCCCTGCCTGACGGAAAGGCAATTTCTGATGAAAGGACAAAGGAGCTTCTTGCGGGAAAAGACAAAAAACTTTCAGTCAAACTCACCAGGGAAGAATGGAATCTCGTGCAGCAGCAGGGAATCAGCGATATTTACAGCCGCTACGAAAAAACAGATGTGACCGAAAGCGAAGAAAGCCTTTCATTGAATTCAGAAGGAAAAATCACCGTCACGCCAAAAGAGGCTGGCTACCACCGCCTTCAGGTTTCTTGCACGGACAAAGTAGGTCGCTCCGTCATCACGGAATACGAATTCTTCGTTACAGGAGGCGGCAGATTCTCATGGAATCAGTATGATGCAACTTCACTCCGCCTGACACCTGACAAAAACATGTACAACCCGGGGGAAACAGCCCACATTCTCATGGAAAGTTCCCTTCCAGAGGGAAATTACCTGATTACAGTCGAAAGAGAAGGAATTTTCACAGAGGAAGTTCGCCACTTAGACGGCTCCATTCATGTCATAGACATTCCAGTGGCAAGAAATTACCTTCCTGTCTTCTATGTCTCAATTTCTTCATATTCGGTTCGCTCAGGTCAGCCAAAGCATGAGTACGGCGAGGCAGATTTAGACAAGCCAAAGGGATTTTACGGAGCGGCGACTCTATTCGTAAATCCAAGAGTAAAATCCTTCTCTATTGCAGTTGAAAATGCCAAGCCTTCATACAAGCCGGGAGAAGAGGCAGAAGTCACGCTTCTTGCGACAAAGGGTGGAAAGCCACTTGCAAACGCCGAGCTTACTTTAATGGCCGTTGACCGGGGCGTCCTTGATTTAATCAACTATCATGTCCCTGACCCGATTGATTTCTATTACAATACGAACAATTTTCCCCTTCGGGTAAAGGGCGGAGACTCCAGGGAATATCTCATGGATCCAGTTACCTACGAGGTAAAGAACCTCAAGGGCGGAGACAGCGGGGAAGACGAAAAAATGAGCGAAAGAAGCGATTTCAACCCCACTGCCATTTTTGAGCCAATGCTTAAAACCGATGAAAATGGCCGGGTCAAGGCAAAATTCAAGCTGCCGGACACACTCACAACCTACAGAATCACTGTATTCGGAGTAAATGGAGAAAATCTTGCCCTGCAGGAAGACGAAATTGCAGTCCAAAATCCGATAAATGTTCAGCAAGTGCTTCCCCGACAGCTGCGGGAACGAGACACAAGTGAAGTCGGAGTCCTACTCTCAAACCTTGACGACAAAAGCCACGATGTGAGCGTTTCCCTTTCTCTTGGAAAGCTGGAAAACATCGAGGACAAAAACGGGCTGGCAGAAAAAGAAGGAGAGGCTTTTGTTGACGGAGAGGCTGAGCACACGATAAGGCTGCCTTCGGGAGCAAATGCCACGGTTTACTTTGACCTTGCCGCGAAAAAAGCGGGAAAAATAAGCCTTGAATTCACTGTAAAAAGCGATATTCTAAATGAAAGGCTGGTCACTCCCCTTAAAATCGAAAAGCCCTGCATCTATGAAACTGTCACGACAATCGGCCAGCTGAACGACAAAGAAGAATCAGCAACAGAAAGCGTCGTCATTCCGTCATTTGCGCGAGGAAATGGCTCGCTTACAGTCACTTTGGATACAAGCCGCCTTGGTCTTCTTTGCGAGGCCGTCAACTATCTGTTTGACTATCCATACGGCTGCCTTGAACAACAGTCTTCCCGCATTCTGCCCCTCGTGATTTTTGAGGACTACATCGATGCCTTCAATCTTGAAAATCAGGTGACAGACATCAAAAAATTCGTCCGCTCAAACTTTAAGCGATGGGAAAAACTTCAGCATGAAGACGGCGGCTTCGGTTACTGGGAAAGCTCATTAAAGTCAGATTTCTTTGTCTCCCAGAGAATAGCCCACATTTACGCCCTTGCCATTCAGCGGGGCTACAAGGCAAAGGAGCTTGGAATTGACATCGATAAGCTCTGCGCTTATATTCAGAAAGAGTGCCAGTCTGAGGAAAAGAAAGCAAGTCTTTTAATCAAGAGCAAGGCGGAAAATGAGCGAATCAACCTTTTCTACGGCGACTACACGATGGCTTACAGCTACTACATACTTGCCTTAAACGGAATAGAAACAAATGAAGAAAAAATCGCTGAAATCATAAGCCGCGAGGGTCAGGATACGGCCGCCCTTGCCCTGGCCGGACTTGCCAGCCTTGAATCCAAAAAGGCAAAAACTGCCTTAGCAAAGGAAGCGGCAAAAAAAATCAGAAGTTACATTCGCCCCACAGCAAGGGATGTCGATATAACGAATCCAAAGGCTCCAAAATGGGCCTTTGCCTACTATGGCGATCAGGCTGAAAACCTGGCCCTTAGTCTGGAGCTTTTCACAAGGCTTGATAAAGACGAGGACATGAATACAAGGCTCATCCACTCGCTTATGGCCAATCAGCGGTCTGGCTACTGGAAAAACACGGTCACAACGGCCAGGGTACTTGAATCAATCTACAGCGTAATCAAAGCTATGAATCTCGATAAGACAAACCTGAAGGCAAATGCCATCTTCAATAAAGAAGAAATTGCAAGGGGCGAATTCAAGGGTGCGTCTTCAAAGCCAGTCACTCTTTCACTGCCCTTTAGCGACGAGAAAATCGCAAAGGCCGAAAAAGACAGGGAATTGAGCCTTGAATTCACAAAGAAAGGAAAAGGCTCGCTTTACTACACGGCCACAATGAGCTACTGTCTCCCCGAAGAAATGCAAGAACCAAGGGATTCAGGACTGGGGCTAACCATGCGACTTTATGACAACGCAACGGGCGAAGAAATTAAAATGAATGGGGAAAGCAGCCTTATGGAGCTTGAAAGCGGAAAATGCTACAGGGTCTGTCTTACCCTTTCTTCGAGCTACGACCGCTCATTCATTGCTCTCAGAGTTCCAGTTCCAAGCGGAAGTGAAATCTTAGACGCAACTTTCGTCACAAGCCCGGACTCGGCAAATTCTTCAAGCGGAAATGACGAATATTCAGAAGACTACGATGATTATGCAGGCTACTTCTACGGAGGCGACCACTACATGAGCAATCAGGCCATTTACAATTCTGAGATTCAGTATTTCTGGGATTCATTCGGCAAGGGAAAAACTATCGCCGAATTCAAATTCCGTGCCGTGCGAAGGGGCGTATTCCCCACGCCACCGGCAAAGGCAGAATGTATGTATGAGCCTGAAGTCTTTGGCCGTACAGGAGGCATTCTCTACACGATTAAGTAGACTAGCTTCTAGCTGCAAGTTAGCTGTAATCTAGCTTACAGCTAACTTTCCCTTATGGCCTTCTGTGACTTCTTGCACTCGTACATTTTCTTGTCAGCCCGCTTGAAAACATTAAGAACGTTTGCGTCAACAGATTTGTCATAGATGGCTATACCGATTGCGGCCGAAACTTTTTCCCATGGCTCAAGTTTTGCATCACCGTCAATAAGATTGAGTTCCTTGTGAAATTGCTCTACCAGGCCGTCCATATTATCGTAATCATGTCCCCTCAGAATTACAACGAATTCATCGCCGCCAATCCTGAAGACAGGGGAATGTTCGAATACTTTGCAAACTATTCCGCAAAGTTTTTTTATGGCCAGGTTTCCATGCTCGTGACCATAAGTATCGTTTATTCTTTTCAGGAAGTTCAGGTCAATCATTCCGATTCCAAATTTATCTAGCCGCCCCCTTCCCAGGTCATATTCAAGATTCTTAATTTCCTTGTCGTAGGCAGTCTTGTTGCGGACTCCAGTAAGCGAGTCTTTGTTGGCAAGTTCGCTCATCTGATTGGCCTGTTCCTGCATAAACGAAGCCTTTCTTTCTGCCGCAATGACATCATCGACATAATTCCGCATGTCACTCGTCATTTTTACGACAGCATTCGACAGGACATAGACTTCATTCTTCACATAAAAGCTGGGAGCGTCAAATTTCAAAAATTTAAGGTTGCGCTGGCCATGGCTTTTTTCGGCAAAGGCAACGACAGATTCTTCAAGGCGGTGAATAGGACTGGTAATGTTGCGCCGGGTCCAAAAGAGGAAAGAAAAAGTAAAAAGAGCGCCCAAAATGATAATCCAGCCAAATGTTATGATTGTTCTCGTTCTGATAAGTTTCGTAATCTCTGTGATGTCAACATCAACGGCCAGAATCGAATAAGGCTTTCCCTTACTGTCAAAAAGAGTAAGCGCCCCAGTGTAATCTATGCCCCATTCAGTTTTTTCCTCAAAAAATACCGGGTTTTTTGACTTCATTATCTCAAAATATTTTTTTACGTTCTCGATTCCAAATTCATCGTCCGAAATCCAGCCAAGATACAAGTTTCCCTCAGTATCGATGTGGCGGTCATAATACTTTTCGGCAGAAAGAAC
>DGTW01000036.1 GCA_002393835.1 Treponema sp. UBA4326 | reverse complement strand
TGGGGAACGAGCGCGATTACATCAAGCTTGAATATGCCGACGAAGAATTCGCCTTTGTCCCCATTGAGCAGGTTAATCTTGTCCAGCGCTACATCGGAAACGAGGGAGACAATCCCCGCCTTGATAGAATCGGATCCAAATCCTGGGAAAACCGCAAGAACAAGGCAAAGAAAGCCGTCGAGGACCTGGCAGAAAAACTCATCGCCCTTTACAGCCGTAGAAAGGCCAGCCGGGGCTTTCCATTCCCCAAGGACGGCGAGTGGCAGACAGCCTTTGAGGCGGCTTTCCCTTACGAAGACACACCAGACCAGTTCAATGTCTCAAAGGAAATCAAGGCAGATATGGAAAAGCCAGTTCCTATGGACAGGCTGGTTTGTGGAGATGTCGGCTACGGAAAGACAGAGATTGCCATGAGGGCGGCTTTTAAGGCCGTCATGGGCGGAAAGCAGGTCGCCTTCCTTGCTCCGACCACGATTCTGGCCGAGCAGCATTATGAATCCTGCGTGGAGCGTTTTGCGAATTTCCCGGTCACGATTGCCCAGCTATCCCGTTTTGTGTCTCCTTCCGAGCAGAAAAAGGTCATAGCAAAGGTCGCCTCGGGTGAAGTTGATATCCTTGTGGGAACTCACCGCATCATTCAGAAAGATGTTATTTTCAAAGATTTGGGACTTATGATTATCGATGAGGAGCAGAGGTTCGGAGTTAAGGACAAGGAAAAACTCAAGACCATGAAGGCAAACATAGACAGCCTTGCCATGAGCGCCACCCCGATTCCCCGAACCCTTCACATGAGCCTTTTAAAAATCCGGGATATGTCCCTTCTGACAACTCCTCCTCAGACCCGAAAGCCTATAGAGACCATTGTTGACGCATACACCGATGAGCGGGTGGCAAAGGCAATCAGGCAGGAAGTGGAGCGGGGCGGTCAGGTTTTCTATCTCCATAACCGGGTTGAAAGCCTTGATGAAGTCCGCCGCAAGCTGCAGCAGATTGTACCCGAGATGATGATTGATGTGGCTCACGGCCAGATGAGCGCCGAGGAGCTTGATGACATTTTCCGCCGCTTCAAGATGGGAGGCTTCCACATCCTCATTGCCACAACGATTATCGAGAACGGAATCGACATCCCCAATGTCAACACGATTATCATCGACCGGGCCGACATGTACGGAGTAAGCCAGCTCTACCAGCTCCGTGGTCGGGTCGGACGAAGCGACAGGAAGGCCTATGCCTATCTTCTCTACCCTGAGAACAAGGTTCTTTCCGAGGTTGCCATGAAACGCCTTCAAGTAATATCTGACTTCACGGAGCTGGGAAGTGGATTTAAAATTGCCATGAAGGACATGGAAATCCGGGGAGCTGGAAATCTTTTGGGTAGGGATCAGAGCGGCGAGGTTTATTCAGTTGGTTTTGATTTGTATGTCAAACTTTTGAATGAGGCCGTAGAGCGCCTTATGAACAGCGAGAACTATGAGGCCCAGAACGAGGTTCTCATGGAGCTTGAGTATTCAGGCTTTATACCGGACACTTACATTCCCAACCTTCAGACAAAAATGGAAGTCTACAAGAAAATCGCAGGCGTTCAGTCAAAAGACGAGCTTGAGGGAATGTATCTGGAGCTTGAAGACCGTTTCGGCCCGATTCCTGACGAAGTTTACAGCCTTTTGAGCCTTGCTGAAGTGCGCGTAATCGCCAAAAAACTCTATATTTCTTCGCTGAAGGAAAAGCAGGGGCTTATTCAGATTGAATTCGGAAAGGTAAGCGACATAAAAATTACAGGGTATTAAAGCTGATAAAAGAAAGTGCCGGCAAAGTCAAGCTGGATCCGACAAAACCCAACATGATTCTCATGCAGACAGGAAAAATAGGGCTCAAGGAAAAGAGCGAATTTATCCGGGAAAAACTTGAAGCCCTTTTGTAAAAAATATTCAGTTTTTTTCTAGTATTTTAGGCCATGCTTCAAACGAAGTTTTTCAAGTTCTCCTGATTTTATGAGGGTTCTTATAACTTCGTTTACCTGTTTTGTGACGGCCGAGTTGTCCTTTTTTATTGCTACGGCATACATCATTTCGTCGAAATGCTCAGGCAAAATCATAACTGTGTCATCCATGTAGCCGTGGAGGATAGAATTATCGATACAAAAAGCGTCGATTTCACCGTGATCGAGGGCTGCCTTAAGCGTTTGGTTTGAGGGGTAGGTGACTACATGGAGGAAAACTCCTTCCTTAATGGCTGCCGTTTTGATGGAGCTTGCTGTCATGGTTCCCTGCGCAACTCCGACTTTCTTGTTTTCAAGGTTTTTTGCAGAAGTGATGTTGGATGCCTTTTTAACCATGAGGCCTACAGAGTCAGTGTAGTAGACATCTGAAAAATCATAGTTTTGCTTTCGCTCTTCCGTAACAGTAAATGTGGCGATGACGACATCAACACGCCCCTGATTAAGAAAGGCACTGCGGTTTTTGGCGTTGACAGGAACAAAAGTAACTTTAGACTCATTGCCTAAAATTTGCTTGGCGATTGCCCTTGCAATGTCAATTTCAAGTCCTTCATATTCATTTGTTGTTGGATTCAAGAAACTAAAGCCCGGTACATCATCCTTTACGCCGACAGTAAGGGTGCCTGCCTTCTTTATTTTGTCTATGCCGTTGGCTTTTGCAAAAGCCTGGCTGAATAAAGCCGTCATAAGAATGGCAATGAAAACAAATCTAAATGTCTTTTTCATAGAAATCTCCTATTTTTAAATATTACTCTAGTTTACTATGAAAATAGGATTTTCGCAAATAATTTTTGGCGGAGTGGTTACAGAAAAAGAATTTGTGCTATAATGATGTCATGTCTGAAAATAAAGAAAATACTGAGAAATACATCCGCCCCACCTGGGACGAATATTTTATGGAAGTTGCCCGCTCCGTCGCAAAAAGGGCAACCTGTGACCGTGGCCGGAGCGGCTGCGTGATTGCAAGAGATAACCAGATTCTCGTAACCGGCTATGTCGGAAGCCCTGCTGGCCTTCCTCACTGTGATGAGGCCGGGCATCTAATGAAGAAAATGCTTCACACGGACGGCTCAATCACCCAGCACTGCGTACGCACCGTTCATGCCGAGCAGAACGCAATCTGCCAGGCCGCAAAAAGGGGAATCTCAATCGACGGCGGAACAGTCTACTGCAAGATGACACCCTGCAGAACATGCGCCATGCTGATTATCAACTGCGGAATCAAGCGGGTGGTCTGCGAAAAGCACTACCACGACGAAGCCGACAGCCTTGAAATGTTCAAGGAAGCCGGTATAAAAATTGAACACTTGGAAGATGAAGTTCAAAAATACGAAGATATGTAGTTAGAAGTTAGCAGGTAGGAGTTAGGAGTTAACTTTTCTGTAACTGCGAGTTGCTCGAAACGAAGCAAGCAACTTCTAACTCCTAATTCCTCACTCCTCACTTTTTACAGATTTTCCAGCAACCATTCCTTGAACTGCTCGTAGTTGTTGTTCATCGGAATGGCCTTGTCTTCGAGCTGCATGACCTTTTCGAGTCGGTCAGGAATCAGCGGAGAAGAGCCTGTCGCTTTCTGAACCGTTGCTCCGAATTTCGCAGGATGGGCTGTCTCAAGAATGATACCGACAGCTTCCTTATTGATAACTTTGTCTGCCCAAGAAGGAAGGTTTGGCGTGAGACCCGGTTTTGTGATGTCGTTTTTGATTCCGTTTTTGAGGGCTTCCATTCCACCGTGGCGGATGTCGCTCCATGCCTTCCAGCCTACGGCTCCGTGCGGGTCAATAGTGTAGCCTGTCTTCTCAAAGCAGTTTTTGATTGAAGCGATGATTCCGTCGTTGTCGAGCCAGTATGAGGCAAAGAGTGAGCGGACTTCTTCCAGTGAGTACATTGCCTGAATTCGCTCGTAGTTTGAAGGAGCGCCGACATCCATTGCATTTGCGTATGTCTCGACTGAGGCTCTTGCCTTGTAGTCGCCTGTCGCAATCCAGTCCGGAATAGTGCGGTTTGAGTTTGTGGCCGCAACGAAGCCTGTGATTGGAGCTCCCATCTCACGGGCAATAAGGCCTGATGTGAGGTTTCCGAAGTTTCCGCTTGGAACTACGCAGATAATGGCTGGATTTTCGATTTTATTGTCTCCCCAAGAACGGGCACGGACTGCCAGGCTTGAGTACATATAGTAGAAACTCTGTGGCAAAAGTCGTGAGATATTGATTGAATTTGCCGAAGAAAGGCGGAGTTTTGAACGAAGCTCGTTATCAGTGAAAGCTGTCTTAACCAGCTTCTGGCAGTCATCGAAAGTTCCCTTTAC
>DGTW01000087.1 GCA_002393835.1 Treponema sp. UBA4326 | reverse complement strand
CACATACAGAAAATGTTTCATTGATATTTAGTGCACCGAGCCGAGGAAACCTTTCTTTCGAGGCGAGTGCAAAATCTGAAAGCGACAAAACGCACCTTCAGATTGAATGTATCGGAGATTTTTTAAGAACTGGACTAAAAGCTCTTACAAAAGAATTTCCTGAAAACGTAGTTTTTACGGAGGAATAAAATGGGACGAAGTAAAGGTGGTAGCGGCGCAAAAAACGGCCGACAGTCAAATCCTAAATACTTGGGTGTTAAAGCTTACGGCGGAGAATTCGTAACCGCAGGCTCAATCATCGTAAAACAGCGTGGAACAAAAATCTGGCCGGGAGACAATGTTAAACGAGCCGGAGACGACAGCTTGTTTGCAACAGCAGACGGAAATGTCAAATTCCACGAGCGCATGAACAGAAAGTACGCTTCTGTAGTTCCTGTTGAAGCTTAGTAAAAGAATTGTCGGTTAAACCGGCAGTTTTTCGATGAAAGCCCGGATTCAGTTTTCTGTCTCCGGGTTTTTTATTGAAATTTCTCACTGATGGCACAGAGGGCGCGGAGAATGTCAGTGTGGGAAGTTTTTAATGCTCTCTGTGTGCTTTTAAAACCTGCGCAACACAGTTGCTTCGGAGAAGTGCTGAAATTGCAATGCAATTTTAAACGCTCTCTATCTGTGAGGAATTTTTAATATGAAACAATTTGCTGATGAGGCAATAATCGAAGTGACATCAGGAAAAGGCGGCAACGGCTGCGTGTCTTTCCGCCGGGAAAAATACGTCCCTATGGGCGGTCCCAACGGCGGTGACGGCGGCAAGGGCGGCGATGTCATCTTCTGCGTAAAAAGAAATGTAAAGACTCTGGCAAACATCCGCTTCAAACGCTTTTTTAAGGCAAAAAATGGCGGCGACGGCATGGGCTGGAACAAATACGGCAAGGACGGCGAGGATGTTGTAATAGCAGTTCCGCCGGGAACGGCAATCCGTGACGCTGAGACAAAAGAGCTTATCCGGGAATTCACCACCGAAAGCGAAGACGAGCAGTTTGTTTTCCTTAAAGGCGGCAACGGTGGCTGGGGTAACGTTCACTTTAAGACTTCGACCAATCAGGCTCCCCGTACGGCGAACAAGGGGCAGCCCGGCGAGTACCGAAAACTTCTCCTTGAGCTGAGTATCATGGCTGACATAGGTCTCGTTGGCTTCCCAAATGCCGGTAAATCATCCCTGCTTGACGCATTCACCAATGCCCGGCCAAAAATCGCACCATATCCCTTTACCACGAAAATCCCTAACCTTGGTGTTCTTCGTGCTGACAGTGAGCAGGATGTAATCATTGCGGACATTCCTGGTATCATCGAGGGAGCCAGCGAGGGCGCAGGCTTGGGAATCCGCTTTTTAAAGCATATTTCCCGAACGGCAGGTCTTCTCTTTATGATTGACTGTTCTGATGAAAACTGTCTGACAGCCTATAAAACCCTTTGTGGCGAGCTTGAGGGCTTCTCTAAAGACTTGCTGGACAAGCCTCACATCGTTCTATGCAATAAAATCGACATCGAGGGTGCTGAGGAGAATGCCGGGAAAATCGCTGAAGAAATAAAAAAGACTGAGCCAGAGACAAGGGTAATTCCTGTTTCCGTTGCGGCTCACAAGGGCTTGAATGAAGTTCGGGTGGCAATCCTTGAGCTTGTAACGAAAATGTCCGGACAAGGTTCTTTCACTTCATCTGGTGAGCGTGTTTCGGACGGTTCATTCCTGGCTTCAAAAAAGAAAATCAAGACAGGCTTCCTCGAAAGCCGCTCCGTCGATGAATTCATGGATGAGCAGCTTCCGGGATCTGAAAAATCGGAGTTCTAGGCTTGAAAATTGCAATGCTTGGCGGCAGCTTCAATCCGATTCATATAGGGCATTTGATTCTAGCTGATTCGGTTTGCCGCTCTCTCGGCTATGATAAGATTCTCTTCGTTCCTACGGCGACACCGCCTCACAAGGAGCTTTCATGTTCCCTTTCTGCACTTGACCGGCTTGAAATGACCCGCCTTGCCATTATGGGGGACGAGCGTTTTGAAGCCGAGCCTTGCGAGATTGAGCGAGGCGGAATTTCCTATACCTGGGACACAATCTGCTATCTTGAAAAAAAATATGCATCAGTCCTCGAAGGAAAAATAGGCCTGATTTTCGGCGAGGATTTGCTTCCAGATTATGACAAATGGGAAAAGTCAGGGGAGCTTGCCAAAAAGGCTGACTTGATCTTGGCTTGTCGTCCCCATGACACTGGCCTTAAGGAAAAATACCAGAATTTACCAACTGAAAAATACGGAAAGTCCCCCATGATTGGAGTGACAAGGGAAAATTTTCCTTATCCCAATAAAATCGTCGAGAATCCCAAAATGGAAATTTCGTCATCGGAGATTAGGCAAAAAATCGCTGAGGGCGGGGCATGGCGTTATCTTGTAAGCGAGCGGGTTTTTGAATATATTAAAGAAAGGAAACTTTATGCAAAGTGAGCTTTTTCAAAAAATTTCTGACTATACAAAAACTGTGGTAAAAGAAAGCCGTTATGAGCATTCCTTGCGTACGGCAAAAACCTTTGCCGATTTGTGCAAAAATTACGGATTGCCAGAGGAAAAGGCCTGGATTGCGGGAATTGCCCATGACATGTGCAAGGACGCATGCGACGAGGAGCTTTTTTCACTGGCCCAAAAGGATGGGCGGGGGCTTTCTGACATGGAAAAGAACATGCCTTTCCTCCTTCACGGGCGGGCTGCGGCTGTGCTCATTCAGGAAAAGTTTGGCGTCACTGACGGTGAAATTATCGATGCCATCGCCAATCATACTTCGGGTTCTCCTTCTTCATGCGATTTTGCCCTCCTTCTTTTCGTGGCGGATAAAATCGAGCCAGGGCGGCCACAGTCCACGGATGAATATCGCGCAAGGCTTTTTTCCCTCCCTCTCAAAACTTGTGTTCTCTCTGTCCTTGAGGAAAACATCGCCTATCTCGAAAAAAAAGGCAAGAAAATAGATCCTGTCACCCTTGAGCTTCGTGAAAAACTGCGTGAAAAAGTACGCTCGGAGGAAAAATGAGAGGCAGCAATCCAAATTCCAACAAGGGCGCTTTTTTGCTAATTCTTATATTTCTAATTCTCATTTCCGTTATCGTGGGGCTTTCACTTTCATTGCGGGTTAATACCATCGATGAAAACCTGAAGTCAGACCGGGTAATCAAGACTCTGGTCGTAATGGAAGACAAAAACAGGGTTCTCTTTACTGATGTCTTCATTTATTATCCAGTTTCCCAGCGAGGAGCACTTATCAACATTCTTGAGAACACTGGCGCCATTTTTTCAAGCTTGGGGCGAGTAGACAGCATTGATTCTGTTTACCTTGAAAAAGGAATCGATGCCTACAAGTCCGAGATTGAGAATCTCGTCGGCCAGTCTATACCTTTTTATATCGTCCTTAATCTTTCAAAATTCGGCGAGCTCACGGACATGCTGGGCGGAATGAAAATTTTTATTGCCTCCCCAGTGGACACAAAAAATGATGAGGGTGAAAGATGGCTTTTGCCAAGCGGAGTTGTAACTCTGGACGGGGACAAAATCCGAACTTACCTGAATTATGAGCGCAGTGATGAGCCGGAAGAAGATTTAATCGAAAGACGGCAAAATGTCCTCCTGGCTTTCTTTTCTGCCCTTACACGCAACGAGAAGATTATAAGCGACAAAAAGTCCTTCTCGGAGCTGGAAAAAAAGATGCTTTCAAACCTTGACGGCAAGGATTTTCACCGTCTTATGAGCGTCGTTTCTCATGTTGACTCCGAGCACCTCATGCCCCAGTCAATCACTGGTTCCAAGCGAGTCGTTGACGGAAAAACACTTCTTTTCCCTTACTATGACGGTAACCTTATTAAAGAGGTTTTCCGCCAGGTTTCAAACTCCCTGATTTCCGTTGACAATGCCAACATAAACCGAACCTATGTCCTTGAAATTCAGAACGGAACTACGGTTCAGGGACTTGCGAGAAATACCATGGTCTTGCTCCAAAGTGCAGGCTATGATATTCTCTCCACAGGAAATGCGGATTCAAATGATTACGAAAAGACCGTAATCATAAATCATATTGGAAACGCTGAGATTGCAAAAAGTCTCGGTGATTTTATACATTGCACGAATATCGTCGAGGAAAGCGTTTCGGAAGAAGCTGACAGCAACACAGCTGCGGCGAATGTCGATTTTACGATTATCCTGGGAAAAGATTTTGACGGACGATATGTTAAAAAGTAATACGAGGAGTAATATTATGAAAACAGCTGAAGAAAATGCCCTTGCCCTTGCGCAGATTCTGGAGGATTCAAAGGCGGACGATGTGTGCATAATTGATGTGTCTGAGCTGAACTCTTGGTCAGATTTTTTTGTAATTGCGACCGTTCATAGTACGGCTCATACTCAGGGCCTTGCCAAGCAGATTAAGGATTATGTGAAGGAAAATGAAATGGAAATTCACTTGACCCATAACAAGGCTCCCGGCGGGGATGACTGGAACCTCATCGACATTGGCCCCGTCGTAGTTCATCTTATGAGTCAAGATGCCCGTGAATTCTATGAGCTTGAAAAATTGTGGCACAATGGAAAAAGGCTTAAGTAATTGATAATGAGAAATGAGTGACATGTAAGCGGCAATTACCGAAGGAAGCGTCCAATAAGTTCGATGAATACGGTCATTGAGCCTGTCGAAAAAGACATTTTAAGCTGTATGCTGTGTTTTCGATAAACTCAATCATCGTATTTTGAAGCTCTTGGGCTGCTCCCTTATTTTTTTTGCAGATTGCTTGTTACGGAGTGATTAATTGTCGCCGTCTGAATAGTCTTCTGACAGTTCGTCGTTGTAATCTTCAGTGTCGGAATCGTAAGAAACATTTACATCGTCGTCGTCGATTGTGTCATCGTAAATGTCGTCATCGAATTTGTTGAGAAGACCGTCGTCAAGAGATTCGAAATCGTCCTCATCGCCTGAATCCTCGTAGCTTTCGTCAATTTCGTCGGTGTATGAAAAACCGAGAGCCATAATCTTAACATCATTTACAAAATCATCGTTAAAATGCATAAAGATTCCTTGTCAAAGACAAGAGAGTTTAAATTTATAATCTTTTTCTGTCAATAAGAAAAAAGGCTCTTTCGGCATGTTTTATTGCGAATTTTCTCTAATTTCTCCACTTTTTCTTATAAAAATCTGTTATCATTTGCAAATGTTTCTATGAATAGAAATAATCTTCAAAAAGAAATATTGACTTTAATTGCTTTTTTTGTATATTCTATTACTGTTATGTCTTTCGATGTATGCGTCAAAGCTCCCGCAAAAGTCAATATAGGGCTCAAAGTCCTAAAAAAACGGGCGGATGGTTTCCACAATATCGAAAGTATTTTTCAGACACTAGATTTTTCCGACGAGCTAAAAATCACTCGTATTCCGCAAAAGGAATGTGTCGTGCGTTGTGCTCAAATGAGGCTTCCTCTGGAAAATACACTGACGAAAACTTATTCTGCTTTCTGCGACGAAACAAAAATTGATTTTGGAGTAGAAGTGGTGCTGGATAAGGCTTTGCCTGCTGGTGGCGGCTTGGGAGGAGGGTCTTCCGACGGGGCTTCCCTGTTAAAAGGACTTTCCGAGCTTTCAGGTATTACTTTAACTGATTCCCTGGCAGATTCCGTTGCGGCAAAGGTCGGTAGTGATGTATTCTTCTTTCTGCATTCGGGATTTTTCGAAAAAGGTCGCGGATGTGCCTTGGTTTCAGGTCGAGGTGAAGT
>DGTW01000365.1 GCA_002393835.1 Treponema sp. UBA4326 | reverse complement strand
TTAACTCCTTTAGTTACTGAATTTTAATCACAAGAAGTGTCTGGTCATCGCGCAGCGTTTCGTTACCAATAAACTTCTTGATATCGGTTTTTACCAGGTTTGCAATATCTTTACCCGGCAATTTAGCATTCGCTTTTATGATATTGGTTAAGCTCGCAAGGGAATATTGCTGCCCCTGTGCATTAAGAGCCTCCACCAAACCATCAGTATAACATATTATAATGTCTCCTTGGCTTGCTGTAAACTCTATATCCTTATAACTTGTTGTTTTTTCGATACCAATTGGTTCACAAGTTACGGATACTTTTTCTACAGCTCCCTTAGCTACACTATAACGATAGACGGGAACACTTCCGCCTGTTGAAAGCTGGAATTTCTTGCTGGTCGGGTCATAGTTGATTAGGGCAACTGACGCAAAGTGATCTGCGTTTGGCTCCGAACAGATGCCCCTGTTTGCCCAACTCAAGATTGTTCCTGCACTTTGGGTTGTGTTTACGATAAGACGGAACCTTGAGCGAATCATTGTCATTACGAGCAATGAGTTCATTCCCTTTCCAGCAACATCCATCATTACGAAGGAAATTCTGTCCTGTCGGGCAGTGATTACATCGTAAATGTCGGAACAAACGCCGGCCGTATGCTCTGAATATGTGCCGATGTTGATTCCTGGAAGTGGAGGAAGTTTTTTTGGAAGAAGCGAAACCTGAAGGTCTGATGCAATGTCCGCTTCCTTTGTGAGTTCCTGTTTTTCCGTGTATTGTTTGAAATTAAGAGCAGTCTTTAATGCTGACTCCGCAAAGCCTGAGAGTGTCTGAGCCCAGTCGAATTCACTCTCGCCAAAAGGCTCTGTGTCTGGATTTCTAGAAAGGGCAAGAACGCCCACAACAACATCCCTGCCTGGCATTCGGAGAGGAAGGAAAATATAGCTTCCGAGTTTGAGGAAGTCTTCCGGACCGTTTTCGACGATGCGGTCATCGAGTTTTGGAACTGGAATTAACTCTGCCTTGCCTGCGGTTGCGACTTCGCCAAAAATGTTGTCTCGAAGAGGGAACTGGGCGTATTTGAAGCTGGTTGAGACTCGGAGCGGCTTATGGGGCAAGTCGTCCGGAAGCTTGTATGGCGGAGGAAAGTCACCGTTGAATGACTTGACTGTAATTAAATCCTCGAATTCATCGACCATGAGGATTGCGCCGCCGTTTGCCTTAGTTACTTCCACGCAGGTTTTGTTGATTTCATCAAGAAGAAGCTGCATTCCGTCTTTGTTTGAGAATGAATCGGCAGCCAGGGCAACGAAAGCCTTGCCTTTTTCCACGAGGTCGATTTTTTCTGCCTGGATTTCTTCTACGATTACTTCTGGTTTTGCTTCTTCAGCTTCTTCGGTGAGTTCTTCTGCTTTTACATACTCTTTTGGTTTGCCGAAAGCCAGCATGATACAGTATGGAATGAAAAGAAGAGATGAGAGAAGCAGGAGAAGTGAGAAGAGCATCATGCCTGGATGCGAAGCCGTGTAGACACAAGCGAAGATGATTAGCGCAAGCGCAAAATATGCAATGAAGCTAACCTTTGCGGTCCTTCTTACTTTTATGATTGTAAGAAGAATTCCTATTAGAACTGATACAGCAGCTGTACAGAACAAAGGAATATAGGAAATTGCGTCTGATGTAAACATTTTTCTCCCTTTTTTTTGAGTTACAAAGTGAAAGTCAATTTGAAACTCTATTACATAGATTATTATTTTACCATTGGAATATCAAGCCGTCAAGTTTTTCTTTAGGCTTGAACCTTTATTTTTTTCTTAAAAAGCAGTCCCTTCAGCTTATTCCTCAGGTGCCTGAACTCGCTTTCACCGAAAGTTCGGAGGAAAGGTGTCGCAATGTCATCCAGAGTCGTTTGCTCGCCGAACTTGCCCTTGATTTCATCCCAGTACTTTATCATCCAGACATAGAGATCGCTTTTTGTCCTGTGCCTGAAATATCGCATTATTTTGTAGCGGTCGATGACCTTAATGACCGGAAGATAGACATGATAGAGCCATGACTGCATGGCCAGATCCATACCGATTTCATCGCTTTTGTTCATGTTAATGTAGTACTTGTGGGTGAGTATGTGATTGTATATTACGTCATATTGTCCCGGCACGGAAAAATCCAGAGACCAGTATTCGGTAGCGTCTCCAAAGCCTGTTTCCGAGTAGAAGACTCTTTTTTCGTAATTGATGACTTGCTTGGTCATCTTTTTGAGGGAGTCACCCGGTTTGAGTTTTATTTCGCTTTGCAGGCTCACGACCTCTGCGTCTATGAATTCTATTCCCTTGGCCTTTGCGACAGAAACCCTGTGGTTGCCGTCACGGACGAAGTAGAGGCCTCCCAGCTCGTAAAGGGAAATGGGGGGGAGGGGAATGTCATTTATGTGAGCCATGTCGATGTGCTCCCAGCGGGTTTTCAAGTGCATACTCTTGGGAAAAAACTGGTTGTCAAAGTCATTGTAGCGGCCCTCGCTTCCCACTATAAGCTTGACAGGTATGGTCATCATTCCCTTGTAGACTTCGTTTTCTGGTTTTAGGAGTTTTTTTATGTCAGACAAAGAGATGAGAGTGGTTTCATCAGGATTGAGAAAGTGCTGGACCTCGTTAAAAAGGGCCTTGTGCCTGGCTTTTGAGAAATCGTCATCTGTCTCGCTGGTCGTCATGTAACTGTTCATTTGTTTTCTCCGTCATCATCATTTTCCTCTTGGCCGAGGGTGAGGATGGTGTGGCTGTAAGCGTTTACAACCGTAGTTGCCCCGACTTTAGTTACTCTGGGCGTGTTCAGGTCGTAAAGATGTATGTGACCATGAATAAGAAATGTTGGCTGAAAACGCTTTATAAAGGCATTGAAAGGCTGAAAACCCTGATGGCAGGGATCTTCCTTGTCGTGAATGTGCCTTGGCGGCGCATGGGTCAGAAAAATATCAAGATAGCTTCCGTAAAGGAGCTTGTTTAGAAGAAGTCTTGGCCAAAGGGAAAGAAGCTTGAAAAACATCTGCCTGTCCGTATATTGGTTTAGGCCGTTGTTGTAGCGTTTGGAACCAGAGGCTCCGGCAATCAGCAGGGGACGTTTTTTTCCGTTTTTGCCTGTAACCAGGAGTTTTTTTTCTTTTAGGGCCTTGAAGCCTGCGTAAATGGCTCCGAAACTGCCCTTCATGTCAAGCTCAGACCTTTCGTCCTGCCAGGTTGGGTGCGCTCCCGTATGTTTTTTTTGCTTGTGGTAGTAGTTGAATTCGGAAAGATTGTGATTTCCGAAGATGAAATATGTCTGCTTGTTGAGCGTGGAGACGATAAAATCAATGTAGTCTGAGGGAAGGTCTCCCGCACAGAGAATGAGGTCAATGTCCTTGAAGCGCTCTTTTGCCTGAGTGCTGTAGACAAGGGGATCTATCTG
>DGTW01000013.1 GCA_002393835.1 Treponema sp. UBA4326 | reverse complement strand
GAGAACATGGAATCAGAGAACGATTGCTTGCCGGGTGAAGAAGCTGGCGAAGGCATACAGGTCGAAAACAATCAGCCAGAAAAAATCGCCGTAATTGAAGGCGTAATGGGACTTTTTGACGGTCTTGGCGGAAAGTCGCTCAAAGCCTCCAGCTATGACATCGCCAGAATCACGAAAACGCCAATTCTCCTTTGCATTCCCGCTTGCGGGATGAGCCGGTCAATCGTGCCTCTTGTGAAAGGTTTTTTGGACTACGATAAGGCTCACTCTGGCACTGGAGAAAACCTCATCAAGGGAATTTTTTTGAACAAAGTTACAAAAAGCACTTTTCAGCTTTTAAAATCAATGATTGAAGAAGAGCTGAGTGCTGAATACGGCGTAAAAGTCATCGGTTATCTGCCAAAAGATTCTGATTTGAACTGGGAAAGCCGACACCTGGGTCTTTTTTTGCCTGATGAAATCAAAAATCTAAAAGAACAAATCCAAAAGACCGCAAAAACGCTTGAAGCCACACTGGATTTTGAAGCTGTTGAAAAAATATCAAAAATAAAAAGCGATAGGGATTTTAAGGGGCTCTGCCCCTTAGGAGAGAGGGTGCACTTTTCTGCGCTGACTTCCGTGTCATCGCAAAAAGTGGCCGAGTTTTGTAACCAAAACTCGCTCGTCATCACGCCACATCCTTGTGGCGATGGTTCTGTTAACTGTGGAATGATGGGGGAGACTTCCCCCGACAAGCTTTCATCTTTTACCTTTCAATTTTCCGTTTCCATTGCTGTTGCCCTAGACGAGGCCTTTTGCTTTTATTACCAGGACAACCTGCGGCTTCTTGAAAAAGCTGGCGCAAAACTCGTTTACTTCTCGCCCTTGCACGACAAAAGTCTCCCATCAGGCATTCAGGGGCTTTTGCTTGGCGGCGGATACCCCGAACTTTACGCTTCCCGGCTCCAGGCCAACGAATCAATGCGCGCTACAATCAGGCAGGCAGTAGAAAACGGTCTTCCTGTCATGGCAGAATGCGGCGGCTTCATGTACCTTCAGGAAAAACTCATCACGGAGAGAGGAGAATCTTACGAAATGTGCGGGGCGATAAAAGGTCAGTGCCGCTACACTGGAAAGCTGGTCCGCTTCGGATACGCAGAATTCACCCTTAAAGGCGGCTCAGACAAAAATACGGGAGTCAAAAAATCAGGCCTGCCGGTCAATTTTTCGGTCAAAGGCCATGAATTTCACTATTTTGACAGCAGTAACAACGGCTCAGACTTCACGGCCTCAAAGCCGCTTTCTGACCGTTCATGGGACTGCATGATTTCCACTCCGACAATGCTTGCAGGCTTTCCGCATTTGTATTACCGCTCGAACCCGGAAATTGTCAGCTGGTTTTTGGGAGTCTGCAAAAGTGAGCGAAGGAATTTCTGAGCTTTCACAGGCAAAAGGCTGTTGAAGATTTACCGGTGAAATTATCCCAAAAAATTAGAATAATGGTACAAATCGTAAGTTCAACTTGCGATTTGTACCATTATGTATTATAATTCAATCATGAATGGCGTAAAACGATTGATTGAATCTGAATTAAAGCGGTGTGCGGAATTTTTCCCCGTTGTTACGATTTTAGGACCGAGGCAATCAGGGAAAACAACTCTTGCGAAAACTTTTTTTTCTGATTACTCATACATCAATCTTGAAGATCCAGAGTATTTTGAACTTGCAAAATCTGATATAAACGCTTTTTTCAGCATAGTAAAGACTCCTGTGATTATTGACGAAGTTCAGCGTGTGCCAGAATTGCTTTCAAAAATACAGGTCATTGTGGACAAAGATAAATCCAACGGACAATTTATTCTGACTGGCAGTTTTCAACAGGGATTACAATCAGCTATTTCACAGTCACTTGCTGGGCGTACCGCAATATTGAATCTTCTTCCATTTTCAATCAAGGAACTCAATTCTGCTGGTTTAGATTTTTCAAAAGATGAGTTTTTGTATCAGGGCTTCATGCCACGCCATTATTCAGAAAATCAGCCGGTCGATTTGCTTTATCGCTCATATTTTCAGACTTATGTTGAGCGGGATGTACAGACCTTGCTGAATGTGAAGCATAAAAACCTGTTTGAAAAGTTTTTACGGCTGCTGGCGGGTCGAATTGGTCAGGTCGTAAATTATGAATCCCTCGCAAACGATACGGGGGTTTCAAAAACAACTGTGACTGAGTGGATTTCTGTTCTGGAGGCTTCATTTATAATTTTTAAACTCGAACCATATTTTGAAAATTATACCAAGCGGCTTATAAAGTCACCAAAAATTTATTTTTATGAGCCAGGACTGGCTTCATATCTTTTAGGAATAAAAAATCCAGAGCAAGTTTCCCGCGACCCTCTTGTTGGAAATCTTTTTGAAAATATGGTGATTCTTGAAATTTTAAAAGCACAATATGCAAAGGGGCTTGAAAAAAGTCTTTACTACTTCCGCGACAGCAAGGGATTTGAAATAGATTTGATTATTGCAGAGGGGCGTAGCATTATTCCTGTGGAAATCAAATCTGCCTCTACATATACCAAAGACTTTTCTAAAAATCTTAATAAATTTTGCGATTTTGCAAAGAATTCAACATCTCCAACCGTCGTTTATGGTGGAAATTTGGAATTAGAATCAGACGGAATAAAGTGCCTTAATTTTAAAAACTGTGGAAATTTGATTGTCTAGCCGAACGCTAAAAATAAGCTGGATATACTTATTATTTTACATCAAAGAACGAAATTCCTCCCAATCTTTCAATAAATCCAAAATATCGTTAGACTATAGACAATTACTTTTCAGACCCATGCAAAATTCCTCAAAATTCTTCGCAAACACAAGCTGCTCATATTTTCCCTGCCATGAGGGGCTGGACGAGGGCGAATTTAACTGCCTCTTCTGCTATTGCCCGCTCTATGCCAAAAATCCCTGTCCGGGAAATCCAACATTCATAAAAAAAGAAGACGGAAGAATCATCAAGCGATGCACGGACTGCACTTTCCCGCACAAACCAGAGAATTACGAGCGAATCATGCGGCTTCTTCGGACAAAAAAAGAAAGTTCACTTACCGAAGAATATCATCACGGGGGAGAAGAATCCCTTGAATGCTCCGCACGGATGCGGAGTAAAGGAAAAGCGAGAAAATCCTGTTTAACGCAAGGTGAACAGATTTTTTGTTCCGACTTCTCCGTGAATACGAATCCGCTGGGACTGCCAGAAAGCGTGAAATCAGCTGTAAAAAATGCTGTCGATTCATGCGAAAAATATCCTGACCAGAACTGCACTTGCCTCAAAGAAAAACTTGCCAGCCAGCTCTCTAAAATCGAAAGAAGTCTTCCCCCCCGGCAAATTGTCTTCGGAAACGGAGCCAGCGAGCTTATTTCCCTTTGTGTGAACGCAATTTCTCCTAAAAATGCCCTTTTGCTTGCGCCGACTTTCTCAGGATACGAAAGGGCGTTGAAAATTTGTGACTGTCGGATTCACTATCATTTTTTAAAAGAGGAAAATGATTTCGACCTCGATGATGGAATTTTTGACTCAATCACAAAGTCTTCCCCCGACATGATTTTTTTCTGCAATCCGAATAATCCCACAGGAAGGATGATTGAGCCGTCTCTTCTCAAAAAGCTCGTTCAGACTTGTGAAAGAGAGGGCATCTTTTTGGTCATAGACGAATGTTTCATTGATTTTACAGAGAGGACAGGCGATAGTGCTCTGAGATTTATCAAATCCTGCCCCCATCTTATCGTGATTAATGCTTTCACCAAGACTTTTGCGATGGCTGGGCTTCGTCTGGGCTGGCTCGTCTCATCAAATCCTGCTCTGATTCAAAAAATCAATTCTCTCCGCCCGGAATGGAATGTCTCGACAGTCGCTCAGATTGCGGGCATGGCTGCCCTTGATGAAAATGACTACATTCAAAAAAGCAGGGAAGTCATAAATAAGGAAAAGGCTTACCTGGCAAAAGAACTCAAGGCTTTAGGTTTCATAGTTTTCCCCTCTGAGGCAAATTTCATCCTGTTCAAGGTCGTCCCCCCTAAAAACGATATCAATTTATTTGAAAAACTAGACACTCATTTGCAAAAAAACGGTATTTTTCTTCGGAACTGCTCGAATTTCAGATGTCTTTCTGCCGAATTCTACCGAACGGCAGTCAGGACGCACCAAGAAAACGCAAGGTTAATTGAAATTTTACGAAAAATCGTGCTAGAGTAGCATTAATTCAAATAAAATGTCCGTAAACTCACGAGTTTCCGAAATCATAAAGTCAATTTCTCCCTTAAACGAAGCCGCTGTCCTTGAGGCAAAAAAATACCAGTCTACGCTTGCCATGCCGCCTGAGAGCATGGGAGAGCTTCTTGAAATCGGCTCCCGGCTCTCTGGAATCACCGGTCTGCTTCATAATTCTCTTCCCAAAAAACGAATACTTGTTCTGTGTGCGGACAACGGGGTGGCAGAAGAGGGGGTTTCTTCGGCACCACAAAGCGTCACGGCAAGCCAGGCCGTAAACATGACCAGATACCTCACAGGAATGAGCTCTCTCGCCCTGCATTTTAAAAACGAAGTCCAGGTTGTTGATGTGGGAATCAAATGCGACTATGACTGCCCGGAAATCCTGAATAAAAAAATCCGGAAAGGAACGGCTTCATTCCTGCAGGGGCCGGCAATGAGCCGGGAAGAGGCCGAAAAAGCCCTTCTTGTCGGCATTGAACTTTCCGAATCTGCAAAGGCTGACGGTGTTTCCGTCCTGGGTGTTGGCGAAATGGGAATCGCAAACACGACGACTTCAACTGCAGTCCTTTCGGTGCTGACAGGCCTTGACCCGGAAGAAATCACGGGGCGGGGAGGCTGCATCACCGACAAAATGCTCTCTCACAAAAAAGAGGTCATAAAAAAGGGAATTGAACTGAACAAGCCCAATAAAGATGATGTGATTGATGTCCTGGCAAAAGTCGGAGGCCTTGATCTTGCGGCCATGTGCGGAGTCTTTCTTGGAGTGGCAAAAAATAAACTTCCGGTAGTTATAGACGGCTATATTTCCGTGGTCGCGGCTCTCTGTGCCGCTCGAATCTGCCCGCTTTCCGCCAAATATTTCTTTCCATCTCATTGCTCAGAAGAAAAGGGCTACAAAATCGCAATAAATGAACTATCGTTAGCTCCATATTTGAATCTCAGAATGCGGCTTGGTGAAGGAAGCGGTTGCCCCTTAGCATTTGAAATCATGGATGCCGCCTGCACAATCATGAACGATATGGCCACCTTTGAGTAAGCAAAAATCAACGACAGCTACCTAGACGAAGTGAAAGTGGAAAACGGAAAGTGGAAA
>DGTW01000147.1 GCA_002393835.1 Treponema sp. UBA4326 | reverse complement strand
GTATATAATTACAAGCACAAAACGCATGTAGCAGGCGAGCCTGCGGTCCCGATAAGTCGTTTCTACGACTGGGAGCCATTTTTTCAGTCAAGCTTTAGCAAGGGCTTTTGGCAGAGAAAGCGGATTTTATCTGAATGGGAAAGCTTGGAGAAGTCCTCTTCTTTTTGCAATTCTTCCAGAAAGGCCGCGGCTTTTGAGGCTTTTTCTTTTAGGGCTGAAAGAAGATTTTTGCTGCAATCTGGAATGTAGCAGGACAGACGGCTTCCCTCGCTTCCTTTTATTCCCATGAAATATTCAAAATATTCAGCCTTGTAAGAGCCGAATGCCGAGAGAAGGCCGAAGAAGTCTGCTATGAGCTCGTCGTGCAGGTGATTCATGGAGACTCCGAAGAATTTTTTTGTAAAAAAATGCGTGCATTCGTGCTCAAGGCGAATTTTCATTGATTTTTCCAGCCATTCTTCCTCGCCTAAGCCCATGCTTTTAGCGCTTACATTGCTGTAGGGCTTTTTCGAGAGGATTATGAAGCGAGTTTTTTTTCCGTAAACGAAAGATGCTCCTGTCGAGCCAATGTTTTCGGGTCTCTTTCCCTTGTGGATTAGATTGACAGTAAGGTTTTCAAAGTCCTGGCTGTCGCTGATTCCTACGACGGGAATTAAGCCGGCCACGGACTTGTAAATCTGGGCAGAAATTCCGCTTGCGTCCTTCAATCTAAGTGGAAGGTTTGGAATGAGCATGGTGTTTATTGCCTTTTCCGCTCCTTTTTCCTCCAGACTTGAAATGAAAGCCTTCCAGAAGTCCAGAAAGGAAAGGTCTTCGCAAGGACGGTCATTGTAAGAGACGAAGTGGTTTTCACAATAGTCTGAAAGAGTTTTTTCTTCATCATGGGAGAGAAACGAAAATGCTTGATTCATTTTTATATTATAGCATGGTGGACACTGCACTTCTATGGCGGAACTGCCATAGGATTTTGGAAAACAAAAAAAATTAGCCCTTTTCAAAAGTCATTCGTATAAATCTATGACATAAAAATTAAGGAGCATTACGAAATGACTAATGAAAAAATGAAAGATATGTTGACCAAATGTGGCTTTGCCCCTTCGGATGTTGAGAAAGTTTCAGAGAATTATGATGTTGAGCGAATTTCCCAGATTGTTGAAGCGGCCGTTTCACCAGAGTCTGCTTTCAGGGCCATTCATGCCTTTTACCCTGAGCTTGAGGTCGAGTCTTTGCAGAAGCAGTGTGATTTTATTATGGATCAGGTTTCAAGCAGCATCAAGGAAAAACATCCAGAAGCAGTAATGGAGCTTACGGACGATGAGCTGAATCATGTGTCTGGCGGAGGATTTTTTGATTCTATTGGAAGCTGGTTTCAGGAAAACTGGAGGGAAGTTGCGGTAGCGGCTTCTATAGTTGCAGGTGCTGCGGTTGTTGCTTTTGGCGCTCCTGTTTGGGTTGGAGCCGTAGTAACAGGAATCGGGCTTCTTGCGACAGTAATTGTTAATGATTATGTGTAAGAATCTCTTTTGAAATGGCTGGCTTATGCATTCTGCCTTTCCATTCTCAAAATTTAAATGACATTTTCTTAAAATTAAAATATAGTTAGCGGAAATGAAATTCCCGATTCTAAGAAAAAACAAGACTCCGACGGTCTTGCAGATGGAAGCCCTTGAATGTGGAGCTGCCAGCCTTTCAATGATTCTTTCTTACTATAAAAAATATGTCTCGCTGGAGGAACTTCGTATTGAGTGCGGTGTTTCCAGGGACGGAACTAAGGCCAGCAATCTTATCAAGGCTGCGCGAAGGTATGGGCTGGAAGCGAAGGGCTTTAAAATGGAAGTTGAAGCCCTCCGTGAGATTACAAGACCTGCCATCATTTTCTGGAATTTCAATCACTTTGTTGTATTTGAGAAATTTAAGCGACATTCGGTCGTCATAAATGATCCCGCTGTAGGCAGGCGCTCTGTCGATCTTGAAGAATTTGACGAGTCTTTCACTGGAGTTGTCCTCACCTTTGAGCCAGGACCGAATTTTACTCCCGGCGGAGAAAAGCCAAAAATATGGAATCGCCTTAAAAAACGCCTGACGGGGCTTTCTTCAATTTTCACTTTTTTGGGCTTCTTAAGTTTCCTCTATTTTATACCAGGCTTTATATATCCGACTTTTTCCCGCTTCTTTGTTGATGAAATTCTCGTCAAGAATTCAATGGGACATTTAAAGCCACTCCTTTTTGTAATGGCCGTCACCTGTCTGATTTCTACCATTCTTCAGGCCATTCAGAATTCAGTTTTGATGCGCTTTCAGGTCAGACTCAGCCTTTCTTCTGCTTCAAAATTCATCGAGCATATTTTCAGAATGCCCTTGCAGTTCTTTGTGCAGAGGCTTCCGGGTGAGCTTTGTAACCGAATCTCTTCCTGTGATTCTATCGCCAGCCTCGTTTCGGGGCAGCTTATCGGAGTCATCATAAATCTTTTCAGCACGGTTTTCTTCCTGGTTCTCATGCTTTTTTATGATATTCCCCTCACGGTCATTTCGGTTTTGCTTACCTGCCTTGTCGTCGTAATTTTTAAGATTACGAGTGAGAGGGTCAAAAACAAATCCTTCAAAATCGAAATGGAGGGGGGGAAACTCAGCGGAATTACTATGTCTGGAATCGAGATGATTGAGTCCATCAAGGCTTCCGGCTCGGAAAATGACTTCTTCATGCAGTGGTCTGGTCAGCAGGCCAAGGTTATCCTGGAAAATCAGCGTCTCCTAAAGACTAACACGGCAAATTCAATCGTGCCCGAGACCATCTCTCAAATTCAGGGAATACTGATTCTGGGACTGGGGGCAATCAGGGTAATGGATGGTCATCTCACAATCGGTATGCTTATGGCCTTTCAAATCCTGCAGTCTCATTTTGCCAATCCAATAAATTCTTTTTTGAGCTTGGGCGCCAGCCTGCTTTCCGCCAATGCTGACATGCAGCGAATTGATGATGTCATGGAGTATCCAGTTCCAAAACTCTTCAAGGATGATTTCGAGGATGCTTCAGAAAAAGCGAGGCCTGGAAAGAAAGTCTCCGGGGACAATGCCGCCGAATACATCAAGAAACTTCGTCAGGAAGGCTTGCCGGAGCTTGTAAAAAAACACCCGGAACTAGTTAACAGCTATCCTGAAATTAATGCCCTTGTTGACGGAAATGCTGCGGAAACTCATCATGTTTCACCTTCAGAATCAAGCCGGCTTTTTTACGCCCCTGTCAGAAAACTTGAAGGCTATATTTCCATTAAAAACGCCGTTTTTGGTTATTCTCCCCTGGCAGAGCCTTTAATCAAAGACCTTAACATGGAGTTTACGCCCGGAAAGCGAATTGCCCTTGTTGGTGCGACTGGAAGCGGTAAGTCCACAATAGGAAAACTTTTGAGTGCCACCTATCCTTTATGGAGCGGAGAACTCTTGTTTGACGGAAAGCCTTTGAGCCAAATTGACCGCAAGACTTTTGCCGCCTCGGTTTCTGTCGTAAACCAGACCATATCCCTTTTTGAGGGCACGGTCAAAGACAACATAACCATGTGGAACTCCACAATTCCCGAAGAAGTCTACATTCAGGCGGCCAAGGATGCCTGCATTCACGATGTGATTACTTCAAGACCCAGCGGATATTTTTCACAGGTGAGCGAAGGCGGAAGAAACTTCAGCGGAGGACAAAGACAGAGACTGGAAATTGCCCGTGCCCTGGCTACTAATCCCCGGATTATCATAATGGATGAGGCCACCAGTGCGCTTGACGCCATTACCGAGCAGACAGTCGATCAGAATATCCGGCGCCGGGGCTGTACGAGTATAATCATAGCTCACAGGCTCTCAACAATACGCGACAGTGACGAGATAATCGTTCTTGATCACGGCAATGTCGTTCAGAGGGGAAGCCACGACGAGCTGATTGCTCAGGGCGGAATGTACGGCGAACTTGTCAGGACAATGTAAATATGGAAAATCAAATCTATAAAATCAACAACACGAATGTCCTCACTCTTGACGGAGCTAATTCTGAAATTACCGTCCTGAAAGGGCATTGCTATCTCTTCCTTGTAAAAAAACTTGCCGACGGAAAAACCGGGGCCAGGCATGAGGTCGCAAATTTTGCCCAGGGAGAAAAATTTCCTAACATCAACGGAGATAAAAAATATTCCATAATTCTCGCAGGAATTAACGGTACTGAAGTTGAATTCCAGGAAAATAACAGCCCTGAATTTTGCCAAAAAGCCTCTGAATGGCGAAAAAATATCATGGCTGATGCTGAGTCAAGTTTGGTCTTGGAAAACCTGAGGTCAATGAAGCAGCAGAAACTTTCTGACTATGCCTTCTCTGATGCCCTTGCCAACATTTCTTCTGTAGTAAACAAAAACATAAAGAATTTGACTGTTTTTGAGCCTGATGATTTTCCTGTCGTAAAGGTCTTTAAAACTGTCGCAAAAAACATGGGAGGCCTTTCTATACGCCAGCTCCCGGACAAAAGCTATGAGCCGACGAAATCAGGCGTTCAAAAGCTGGCAAAAGACAACACTGTGCGAGTTCGTGAGGTCGTCCTTCGGGAAAAATGGTACAAGGAAGACAACGGCCACCTGATAGGTTTTTACAAAAAAGAGGGCGAAATCGACATTTCAATCGAGAATGATACATCCAAGGCTCTCATTCCGGTTGCCCTCATAAAAAACAAAAACACAAGTGGATATAAAATCATTGATCCCACTAACAATGTCGAGATTCCTGTAACGAAAAAAAACGCAAAACAGGTTTATCCAATGGCGATGATGGTCTATAAGACCATGAAGGAAGAAAAAATCTCCATAAAGACTGTTTGCCGCTTCGTCCTCATGGATATCAAGAGGGACATCGCTCGTTTTGTCATAATCGGTCTTTTGTGTACCCTTATAGGCCTTATCACGCCGCTTATAACCCGGAATTTCATCGACAATGTTATCCCTGAGGCTGCGAAAAGCCTGGCCATTCAGATTTGTCTCCTGGTATTCTTCTGTAACATTTCCTCGATGATAGGTGGCCTTGCAAAATACTTCGCCAATATGCGCATGGAAACAAAGGCCGACAGCGATTTGGAAGCGGCCGTCATGGACAGGCTTTTAAAGCTTCCCGTTGATTTTTTCAAGGGCTTTTCTTCCGGTGATTTGGCTGCCCGCACCATGACGATTTCAGAAATCAGAAAGGCAATTTTCAATATCGTCCTTTCGGTTTTTATGAATTTTATTTTCAGTTTCGTCTATCTTATCCAGTGCTTCCGCTTTTCAGGATATTTTGCCAGGTGGGGCATTCTCTTCTGCTTGTTTCCCATCATCATTTCCGCTCTTTTTTGCTTCATCACTTACAAATGGGAGAAACTTCTGATTGATTGCCAGGGTAAAATTCAGGGTATGCTACTTCAGTTCCTGAACGGAATCGAAAAAATCACCAACACTCATTCCGAAAAACGATTTTTTGCCCAATGGTCAGGAGAATATATCCGTCAGACGAAAATTTCATATTCCCTCGGCCTGGTTGGCATAGTCGGTTCCCTTATCAATACAGTTTATCCCACCATCGTGAGCATACTTTTCTATTATTTATATGGCCGGGGCGTCAAAATGCAGGCAATCAGTGGCTTGACGACTGGAACTTTCATGGCCTTTTTGAGCGCCTATTCTTCATTCCAGGGGGCATTTCTTGGAGTTTCCGGGGCTTTGCTTCAAATAAGAAATGTCATCCCTTTGTCAAAGCGAATACAGCCAATCCTTGATGCCAAACCTGAATTTGAGTCTTCCAGGCCTCCGATTGACAGGCTGAAGGGAAACATCGAGATAAGCCACCTTAATTTCCGCTATTCTTCTGATACGCCCCTTGTTCTGAAAGACGTTAACATGAGCATCAAAAAAGGTGAATTCGTTGCCGTTGTTGGAAGCAGCGGGGCCGGAAAGTCAACCCTAATGCGAATGTTGCTGGGCTTTGAAAAGCCGGAGTCAGGAGCAATTTTCTTCGACAGTCAGGATATTTCTTCAATAGATATAGGCTCCCTTCGCCGGCAATTGGGCGTTGTATTGCAAAACGACACTGTTCTGCAGGGAACTGTTTTGCAGAATATCGTGGGAAGTTCTGGACTAAAGGAAGAAGATGCCTGGGAGGCGGCGAGAAAGGTTTCCTTTGACAAGGACATTGCGGAAATGCCAATGGGTATGTTCACTATGATTCCGGCAGGCGGAGCGACTCTTTCTGGCGGCCAGTTGCAGCGACTTATTATAGCCCGGGCAATTATCCGCAACCCCAGCGTGCTGATTTTCGATGAGGCCACTAGTGCCCTTGACAATCTCACCCAGCTTTCCGTGCGAAAGAGCCTGGACGAGCTGAAAGTCACCAGAATCATAATAGCCCACAGACTTTCGACAATCATAAATGCCGATAAAATCTATGTTATGAAGGACGGGCAGGTGGTTGAGCAGGGCAAATATGAAGAGCTTATGAAAATGGACGGGTATTTTGCCCTCCTGGCCAAGAGACAGAGCTTGTAAGGCTTTTTTTCTCTGGCGAAAATCATTTTTTCCTTGCCAGTATGCAAGGCCGTTTAATTCGAAGTTTTTTAAGGAGATGTGTATGAAAATTAAAAATAGAATCTTTTTTGCGATGACGGTCTTTTTTTGTGCCGCTATTTTCTTCTCTTCTTGCGAAAGCGATGACCCAAGTAAAAACCGTAGTTCGGCAATCAAGAAACTCTACAACAGTGGCAAAGTCAAAATTGCTATTGCCAACAGTTTTGATCAGAACCTTAGCAAGATGTGGGAAGGAGCAGTCTTGGCTCAGGAAAAAATCAACGGAGAGCAAATGCTTCCGGTTCAACTTGAGCTGATAAAATTTAACGACGGCGGCGACACAATCAAGGGAATGTCAACAGCCTACAAAATCACTTCTGACCCTGAGATTTGTGCGGTCGTCGGTCACGGCTATTCAGATGTTTCTCTTTCCTGCTCCCTCATTTACCAATATTACGGTCTCCTCATGTTTAATTTTATTTCCACGGCGCATACCCTTACGGACCGAAATAATCCAATAATTTTCAGCAATATGCCAAGGGATGTAGATTTTGCTGACGAGATTTCACTTCTTTGTGAAAAAAACGGTTACAAAAGCGTCCTCATCTATTACCTTGAAAACATATCCGGCACAAGCATTTCGAACTTTTTCGAGATAAGCTGCAGTAAAAGGGGAATCTCAGTCGTAAATCGAGACAGTTACGATATCACGACTTCCCAGCAGGAATTCGAGCGGACTATCAGACGGTGGAAGAACAATTTCATGTTTGACGCGATTTTCCTGGCAGGAAGAATGCCTTCGATTCAGCAAATTATTGTCACACTCAGGGACAACGGCATAAACTGCCCGATTGTTGGCTCAGATCCTTTTGACGACCCTCTTCTTACACAAAATCTCTCAGAAAAAGAGAATGGCAGGATTTTTGCAGTTTCAAATTTTGACATTGAAAGCCAGAATCCCCGTTTCAAGGAATTTTGTGAGGCTTTCAAGGCAAAGTATGACTATGAGCCAGATCAGGAGGCCTTACAGGTTTATGATGCCCTCATGGTTCTTGCGGGTGCCATGCAAAAGGCTGAATCAGCCAATCCTGAAGAACTTGCCGATTGTCTCCGTCATGGATTCTGGAACGAGGCTGCGGGAAGCTATTCCTTCGCAAAAAACGGCTCTGTTCAGCATAGAAAACTTACGGCCAAAGTATTTAAAGACGGTAAATTCGTAAAAATAGAGGATTAGTTTCGCTTTATCCTTTTCTGTAGAAAATGGAATTTTTGCAATTATTGTCGCTAAATGTAATGTTTTTTAATATTTTCAAGTATATGGACTTTGACATTTTTTGATTTTTCGTTATACTATAATGAAAATATTCTTAAATAATGGGAGAGTCTATTGTGTCAGAGCTGAGGCCTGTAATTTTTGTTGACAAAGATAAATGTGTTAACTGTCATCGCTGTATCGCTGTTTGTCCATCAAAAATGTGTAACGATGGTTCTGGAGATTTTGTAAAAGTAAACCACGAAATGTGTATTGGTTGCGGTGCATGTATCGAGGCTTGTGTTCACGGAGCCAGAAAGGGCATTGACGACGCCGAAGATTTTTTCAAGTCCCTCAAAAGGGGTGACAATGTCGTTGCAATCGTGGCTCCAGCCGCCGCCGCTCATTTTAAGGGCAAAGATTTGGAACTCAACGGCTGGTTGAAATCAATCGGCGTAAAGGCTGTTTTCGATGTAAGTTTTGGAGCAGAACTTACGACAAAGTCCTATGTTGAACACATCAAGAAGAATGACCCGAAACTTGTTATTTCTCAGCCTTGTCCTGCCATAGTCACTTGGATAGAGCTTTATCATCCAGAGTTGATTCAGTATCTTTCTCCGGCAGACAGCCCTATGGCTCATACCATCACAATGATAAAGCGCTTCTATCCCCAGTATGCGGCCAGCAAAGTTGCTGTTATTTCCCCCTGTTATGCAAAAAGACGAGAGTTTGACGAAAATGGCCTGGGAGATTTCAATGTCACCATGCATTCAGTAAGCGAATATTTCACGAAAAACAACATAAATCTTTCTTCTTTCCCTAAGACTGAATATGACAATCCTCTGGCTGAGCGAGGAGTCCTTTATTCAACTCCAGGTGGCCTTTTGCGTACTGCCGAGCGCTTCGTTCCCGGCATTTCAAAGAAAACCCGCAAAATAGAAGGCTTCCCGGAAGTCTACGAGTATTTTGAGCAGCTTTCAGAAGACTTAAAAAAAGGCAAGACGCCTCAATTTCAGCTCATAGACTGCCTCAACTGCTCAAAGGGCTGCAACTGCGGAGCCGGCACTGACAACAAGGATATGAGCCTCGACGAGCTTGAAGGCTATATCGAGCGCCGAATGGAGGACAGAAAGGCCCGCTGGAAGCTCGACAAGTCATTCGGTCAGAAAAAGGCCCTCAAAAAACTTGACTCAACAATCAACAAATTTTGGCAGGAAGGAATTTTTTTCCGAAAATACGAGAACAGGAGCGCCCTTGCTTCAAAAATCAAGCTTCCGTCTCCGGGCGACATTCAGCGTATCTTCCACGAGATGGGCAAATTCGAAAAGAAAGACGAGCTCAACTGCCAGGCTTGCGGTTATCGTTCCTGCGAGGAGATGGCGGCTGCAATTTACAACGGCGTAAACCAAATGTCGCATTGCTCTTACTATGTAATGCACAAAATGACTCAGGATTTCAAGAACGAAATTTCCCGCTCTATCCAGAAAGTCACGGACAAGAGCGTTGCCTGCATTGAGGAAAACGAGCAGAATGTAAAGTCTTTGTCTCGTGTAACTGATCAAATGTCAGAAAACGTTAATTCCTCTGTTTCGGCCGTTGAGCAGATGATTGGAAACATCGGTTCAATCAATGGAATCCTGCAGAAAAATTTCGCCGCCGTAAGCGAGCTTGAGGGTGCTACCAATGTCGGCCAGTCAAGCGTAAGGGAAATCAACTCTCTGGTACAAAAAATCGAGGAAAGCTCAAAAGGCCTGGTTGAAATGGGAAAAACCATTGATTCAATCGCCGCCCAGACAAACCTCCTTTCGATGAATGCCGCAATTGAGGCAAGCCATGCAGGCGAGGCAGGCAAGGGCTTTGCCGTAGTTGCATCTGAAATCCGAAAACTGGCCGAAAGCTCGAGCAAAGAGGCAAAATCCATCGACAATGTACTTAAAAACATGAAGGGCCTCATTGACACTGCGACCGTCAAAACCAATGAGGTTTCAAAAGAATTTGAGCATATCGTAAACCTTTCGACTCAGGTTAAAACTCAGGAAAGTCAGGTTCACAAGGCTGTGGAGGAACAGAACAACGGCGGAGAGCTGCTTCTGACTACCATGGGCAAAATGAAAGAAGCCCAGACTGCCGTTTCAAATGCGGCTGAGAATCTGAAAGTTGGAACTGCCGAGATAAAGAACGCAATTTCCAATCTCGAAGTCTAAACTCTTCCTAAAAAATAAGGGCTGTCCACAAAGTCGTAAAAACTTCCTGATGGGCAGCCAAAGAGCTCCTTTTTATTGCTATAGAGTATGCAAAGACCGTGGTTGTCATTCAACGCCGACAAGATTTGCCGTGTAATACTTGAATTCAAGGATGGCCTGCATGTAGTTGATTAAAATCTGATAATAGGAAGTCTCTGCGGCAATGAATTTCTGATCCTGTGTGAGAAGGTTGTCAACCGTAATGAGACCCGCCATAAATCGCCTTTGTTCATTGTCATAAAGGTTCTGGTTTAGTTTTAGAACTTCGTCGGCATCCTGAACGAGAGACTTGTAAATATCAAGCTTTTCTGCGGCATTTTGAATTTGCACCGTGAGGGTGTTTTTGGCCTTGTTGTAGTCAGCCAGAACCGTATTATAATTTGCCTCAGCCTTTTCGACGGCTCCCTTTTTTACATTATTTCCAAGCTTTGCGCTTACGCTCAGGGAAGTGCTGAAATTCAGACCATGATTGTTCCAAAAGCCTGCTCCAAGAAATTTTCCCGTGTCGTTTGAGTATGTGGCGCCTGTGCTTCCGATTCCGAAATTAAGGTTTGCGTCCGGAAGGGAGTCTGCCTTTGCCAGCCGCACTTGCAGACTGGCCATGTCAACTTGCTTTTTAAGCGACTTCAAGTCGTTTCTGTTTTCGATTATTTGGCCAATTATTTCTTCTGTGATTTCTTCTGACTTTGGCGGCTCCACAGATTTCAGCTCGGCCTCGTCGAATGATTCCTCAGGATTTCCGATTGAGCCTGCGTTACTGATTCCAAGAGCTGTAAGAAGGTCCATTTTTGCCTGGCTGTGCTGAACTCTTGCCTCTTGAACTTGTTTTCGGTTTTCGTTCACGTTTACCTGCATGGCAAGCAAGTCATTTTTTGAGCGGACTCCGGCACGAATGAGAGAATCCATCCGTTCATTTCGCTCCTCGATTTTCTTCTGCAGGCTTTCCAGCTGCTCAAGGTTTTTGTAGGTAAGAAAAAAATTCCAGTATAGTCGGGTTACGTTTATTATCTGCTTTGAAATCGTGTCTGACAGGGCGGCCTGCATTTGCTCAAGGTAGTTTTGTGCGGCATCAATTTGCAGGGCAGCGAGGGAATTTTTGAATGATTTGAAAAGGGGAAGAGACAGTTCGAGTGAGACTTCTCCGCTGTTCCTCCAGTCTTCCCTTTCGTACTTGGACATGTTTTTTGAGTCGAAATTTTTACCGTAAGAGTATTGGGGAGTGTTTCTTTGCCTTTGCACTGTATAGGAAAGTTTTGTCTCAAGGCCGAAGCTGAATAATTTCCGTAAGAAAACCGAGCCACCGCTTTGCTCCGTAAGGGTGTTGTCCGAGAAAACTCCGTAATCGTTGCCAGGGGTGAGCCATGAGTAGCCGTACCTGTAGTTCGGGTCTGCTTCATCAACAGGATTTTGTTTGTACTGATACTGGGCCTGTGCTCCTGCCTCAATGTCGAGACTGCCTTTTGCCTGGAGCAACTGAGAATGTGCCGTTTGCAGGGCGTAACGCTGTTTTTGAATGTCGTAATTATTCTCTACGGCAAGGCTTATGGCTGATGCAAGCGAGAATCTTTTTTCTTCCTGTCCGAGGCTGTTTGTTGAAGGTGCCGTATTTTCTTCCTGAGCGTAACAAAGAGCACTTATAAAAAAAAGAATTACTCTGGCACGAATTTTCATATCTAAACTTTAACACAAAATAGAATAAATAACCATTGCTGACGAAAAAAATTATGCTGATAAAAATTTTCGGGGATACTTTGAAAAAAAAGAAAAATTAGTTATAATAATTCTGAAAAAAAAAGTTTAATTTTTTAGCCTTTTTTGTGTTTCGCTCGTATAAATATACGAATCGAAATTAACCATGAGAGGTGACATTATGAGCGATAAAAAACTAAAACGATTGTTTGATTATCAGAAGTTTGAGGGAAATTCAGCAATGAATTTCGCTATTCAAAGTGCGCGTAGCTATATTGATTCTCTTCAGAATACTGCAAGCATGTTTGAGCTTGACGATGAGGAGCTTGATATGGTGAACGCAGCCGGAGTGTTTGAACAGAGGAAAAACAGCCGTCCTATAAAACATCCATAATGACAGGGAAAGTTTGTGACACAAAAAGAAAAGGACGAAAT
>DGTW01000335.1 GCA_002393835.1 Treponema sp. UBA4326 | reverse complement strand
ATGAGAAAAATTGTAAGTTTGATTTCTTTACTCTTAATTTGTCTTGCTTTTACATCCTGTGTTGATTATGTTCAGTCGGTTACTTTTAAGAACGGCAAATATCATATGTACTACAAAGTGACTTTATCTAAGCTGCTTTTTGCAATGGCTGGTAAGGATCCAGAAGAGATTTTCAAGGATTTTGATGAAGATGAAATTGGAGAACTGCCACCGAATACATCAATAAAGCCTGTGAATACAGAACTGGAAGTAGGGGCTGAGTTTACATTTGAAATTGATCCAAAAACAACAGATGAAACTGAAAAATCATTCTTACCTACAGTCGCAGGAAAGAAATGTTTTATTCCATTCTTGCTAAGACAAAATGATTCGATTTCTGATTCTGTAGGTTCTGACAGTGAAGGAGAAGAATTTGCCGCTGCAATCATGTCATCGGCTAAATGCAGAATTTTACTCAGTAAAAATCTGATTCCAGAAATTGAAACCGCATATTTTGAAGGCAAAGGCGGACAGAATTTTTCTATCCCTGTTTTTGACTACGGAGAGGCAAACTGTCTGGAAATTCCTTTTATCATCCTGACTCAGGAAGGAATGTACAGAACTGATAGAGTAGTGATTATTATGTAATTAACGAGTAAAAGATGAAAGTAATAGTCAGCGCCTGTCTTGCCGGGGACAACTGCAAATATAACGGCGGAAACAACCTCAACCAGAAGATGATGGATTTTCTCAAGGCTCACGAAATGATAAAAGTCTGCCCTGAAGTTTTAGGAGGTCTTCCAACACCTCGGGCTCCTGCAGAAATTGCAGGCGGCCAGGTTATGAACATCCAAGGAAAAAACATAACAAAAGAGTTTACCATCGGTGCTCAAAAAGCTTTTGAAATTGTCCGGAAAGAGAATCCTGATTTGATAATTCTCCAGAGCAGAAGTCCTTCTTGCGGAATAAAGCAGATTTACGACGGGACTTTCTCCGGCAATAAAATACCAGGACATGGACTTTTTGCAGAGCTTTGCATAAATGCCGGTTACAGGGTGCTGGATATTGAAGATATTGATGAATATCTATCATACTCATAGTAACTTCATGTTATACTTGAAGAAAATTTTGGAGGAAATCACATGCTAATGATTGAAGCTAAGATGACTGTTAAGCTGCCTGTGGAAAAATTACATGACCTCACTGGTAATTAAAGGCAAAAAAATCTCAGTTTTCGGCTCGGAAAATACTTCTTTGCCCCTTGTAATTCTAAATACTTATGGGGATGAAGGCCAAGAAGTATGGAATGAATGCCAGAAACTGAATTGTCAGCCCTTTTGCCTTGCTGCAATCAGTAATTTGGACTGGAATAATGAACTTTCTCCTTGGAAAAGCCCAGCTTTATACAAAAATCACGGCGGATTTTCCGGAGGAGCAGACTCATATCTTTCGCTTCTGACAGAAAAGATTATTCCGAATGTCTGTGACTCAATGACTTCAAAACCTCCCTATATCGCACTCGCCGGATATTCTCTGGCAGGACTTTTTGCCATACACGCAGCCTACAAAACTGATATTTTCTCACGGATTGCATCTGCATCAGGTTCATTATGGTTTCCAGGCTTTGAAGAATATGTCAAATCCCACAATTTTATAAAAAAGCCTGACTCTATCTATCTTTCCCTTGGCGATACAGAAGCAAAAGCCAAAAATACGGTGTTGGCGACAGTCAAGGATAAAACTAAATCCCTTTTTGAACTGTATAAATCACTGGAAATCCCGATAATTTTTGAATTAAACAAAGGAAATCACTTTACGGAAGCCGCCCTGCGAACAGCCAAAGGGATTAAATGGACTCTGGAGCGATAAAAAAGCCACTGACTTTCAAGGCAAGAGTGATTGAAGGTTCTTGAAATGCGTTAGGCTATGGAGCCCCGCCCTGACTGCCGCAAGGCAGGCAGAGGCGTTCCGAAACATCGTGGAGGAATGAGCGTTAGCGAAGGGCGGAACAGCCGACGGCGACAGCCGGAACGCCCAAGAGTCTACTCCTTATACTCACATTTCTGTTATAATAAAAGCCCCTTACAGAGAAACCAAAATGAATCCATCTTCCCCAAACTTCATCGCCCGATACCACTTGCCCGGTCTCTTTGAATTCTACGAACTCTACAAGATTTTCCTCCCACTCTGGCGTGAGCACCAAGACTGGTTTTATCCCTGGTGCGACATTGCCTCTATTTACGGCTCTCCTGCGGACTGCCTGTGGGGCGGGGGTAGGGCAGGCTTTGGCGAGGCGGATGCGGGCGATGTGCTTGCTCTTATGAGGGAATATGGAATTTCTGCCCGGCTTACATTCAGCAATTCGCTTTTGCGGGAAGAACATCTTTCTGACAAAAAGTGCAATGAGCTTTGCCGGCTCTTTTCAACAAAATCCTTCTCGGCTGGCAACTTTACGACTGACTCAGTGCTTTCTGAAAATGACTGCGACCGCACTTCCACAAAAGCCCCAATCCAAAATGGCGTAATTATTCACTCAGACCTGCTTGCCGCCTACATTCGCAAAAATTATCCTTCGCTTTACCTCGTTTCTTCCACCACGAAAGTTCTGACAGATTTTGATGATTTTGAATCAGAACTGAAACGAGAAGACTTCCTTTATGTGGTGCCGGACTTTCGCCTGAACAAAAAATTTGACCGTCTCACAGTTCTCGACCAAAGGCAGAAAGACAAAACTGAATTTCTCTGTAACGAATGTTGTAATTTTGCTTGTACCGACCGCAAGGCCTGCTATGAAAATGTGAGCCGTCTTAATCTTGGGGAAGACCTTCCGCCCCACAAGTGCAGACAGCCGGGTGGGGAAGGGGGCTACAAGTTTTCCCTGGCGAAAAAAAATCCGGGCTTTATCGGCATTGAGGACATTCAGAAAACTTATCTTCCCATGGGATTTTCAAACTTCAAGATTGAAGGCCGGGGACTTGGTTCAGCAATAATTTTAGAGTTTCTTCTATATTATATGACAAAACCTGAGCACCAGCTTGAAGTGCGTGAGGCAGTCTATCTTGATTCCATGCTGGATTTGTTTTAGAGTCAAAGAATGGAAATTCGAAATTCAAAAACTGATGATTTGCAGGATATTCTTAAGCTCGACACCCACAATGACAATAAGCCGATGCAGAATCTTCTTAAAAAACTCGGATTTGTCCCCTGCGGAATAATTACTGTGGAAGACGGAACTGAAAGAATTGCTTTTCAGCGATATTCAGAAAAGTAAATAAAATTTATTTCATCAGAAAATCATGCAACTAACCTACGTAATCCAGAAATCCAGACGACGCTCTATGAGTATCCAGGTGGCAGATGATAAAAAAATCATCGTAAAAG
>DGTW01000183.1 GCA_002393835.1 Treponema sp. UBA4326 | reverse complement strand
AATCCGTGGTGCTATTTTTGATGAAATGCGCCAGCTTGACTGGGTTCCACGCTCAGTGCGGCAGAAATCCCGTGAAATCGAGGATGTAATCTCTGGCCTTGAGTCACGCCTTTCTCGCCCGGCCACTGACGAAGAAATTGCAAAAGAAATGAACCTCAGCCTTGAAGATTACCAGCATACGGTAATGAAAATCAGCGGAACCAGCGTTCTTTCTCTTAATGATGTCTGGTATTCTGGCGATGACAGCGATCATCTTTCAATCGGGGACTCAATCGAGTCTCCCCAGAGCCTTAATCCAGATGTTCAGGTGGAGCGGGAAGAAATACGAAAAGTTATCATTCAGGCGATTAACGAACTGCCCGAAAAAGAAAAGATGGTCATCGTCCTTTACTACCATGAGGATTTGACCTTCAAGGAAATTGGTCAGGTTCTTGATGTCTCTGAGTCACGAATTTCTCAGCTTCATTCTACGGCCAACCTGCATCTTCGTGCTAAACTTACTAATTTCAGAAAAGGAATTTTCTAGTTTTTATGGTCACGCTTGATATGATTCGCAAGGACATGGCGACTTTTCTCGAAAAGGACAAGGAAATCCACTTTATTGAAGTGCGTGCCGATACCCTTGACGAGGCTCTTGCGGATGCGGCGGTTCAGTTTGATACGAGAATCGCAAACCTTGAGTACGAGGTCGTTGAGCGTGGTTTTGACGGTTTCCTTGGGCTGGCAAAAAAGCCCTGGTGTCTTAAAATCTACCAGAATCCCGAGCTTGTCAAAAAAGTCGTGGTTGGAAAGAACGGTGAGGTCATTGATTCCGAAGAAGAGGAAGGTATTGACAGAATCACTTCCAGGGATGGTGCTTTCTATATCCGTCATTTTGGAACTGAAATCATGCTCAAGGTTGACCTTCCCATTGGCGAAGGAAAGCCGGCTCTTGCTGATTCCGTAATTGAGGAGCTGAATCGGCCGGATACCAAAAAATTTGATGCGGATAAAATTCGTTCCCTTGTTGAATCTGGAACAAACGGCGAGTATGTGCCAGTCGGTGATTACAACCATGAACCTTCAGCAGATGCTATTTTTGTCATAGATATTTCTTCCGACGAGCTTAAGGCAACCGCTACAATAAATCCTCCTGCCTTGGGAGGAGCGGATGTTTCCGTAGATCAGATAAAAAGAGCTCTTACCCAGCAGGGAGTCGTTGCCGGAATCTCCGACGAAAAAATTCAGGCTCTGGTGGATAATCCTTCTTACAATGAGCCTGTTGTAGTCGCAGAGGCCGTTCTTCCCGTAGACGGAAAGGATGCCTACATTACTTACAATTTCGAGACTGATCGCTCTAAAATCCGGGCCAAACAGGCTGCAAACGGCCAGGTTGACTTCAAGGAGCTCAACCTCATTCAGAATGTCGTTGAAGGTCAGCCTCTTGCCCAGAAAATTCTTGCCGAGCATGGTAAGTCTGGCAAGACTCTTTACGGCCGCTATCTGGAGGCAAAGAACGGACGGGACATTCCTCTTCCAATCGGCAAGAATGTCAAAGTGGATAAGGACGGACGGACGATTCTTGCCGCCTGCAATGGGCAGGTTCTTCTCATAAATGACAAAATTTGCGTTGAGCCAATCATGGAAGTTGACGGCGTTAACATCAAGACCGGAAACATCACCTTCCTTGGAACTGTCATCGTCAAGGGGGCGGTGGAAGACGGCTTCAATGTCAAGGCATCTGGAAATATCGAGGTTTCAGGTACTGTCGGAAAATGTACTCTTGAATCTGACGGCGACATTATCGTTTCCTCTGGAATTATTGGCCGTGACGAGGGCAAAATCGTGTGCGGTGGCTCTCTTTGGGCTAAATTCATTCAGAATACAACGGTCAGAGTAGAAGAAAATATCATTGTCACTGATTCCATTATGAACAGCGAGGTTTCTGCTCAGAAAAAAATCATCCTCAACGGCAAGCGAGCTCAGATTACCGGTGGCAATGTCTTTGCCACTGAATGCGTAATCGCAAAGAATATCGGTTCAGAGGGTGGTGGAACTGAGACAGTCATTTCAGTAGGCTTTGATCCACGGGCAAAAAAACGCCTGGAAGAGCTGCTTGAAATGCAGAACAACAACATAAAGACTCTGGATGAGCTTGAGCTTAACATCGCCACCCTTGAAAACATGAAGAAGGTGCGAAAGTCTCTCCCGAAAGAAAAAGAAGAGAGCCTTTACAAGCTCAATGAGCAGAAAAACGAGATAATTGCAGAGAATGCCCAATATAATGACGAAATAGAAAATATACAGGCTCGCCTGCGACAATTGAAGAATATCGGAAAAGTCTATGTCTCTGGAACTGTGTATTCTGGCGTTAAAATCTTCGTCAGGGACGAAAAAGACGAGGTTCGTGCCGATACGAAAAACCTTATCTTCTTCTACGAGAATGGTTTTGTCCGCCGGGGAAAGTACGAGCAGCCAAATCTTGATGACATAAAGGGACCGGAGGGCTACAGCTAATGGGCGTTTCCCCGCTTGATCTTCAGACCATGTACGCAAACATGAACAATGTTGCCCGTCTCGCTTCCCACCAGCAGCAGGGAGTGGTTCTTGCCCAGCAGCTTCAGGAATCCAAGATTATTCAGCAGAATGCAGAAAAGGCGGCTCAGGTACACAAAACCGCCGACAACGAGGCTAAATCCAGCGGAATAAATGACGAGGGCCATCAGAATTCTTCTGCATGGGGGCAAGGAAAGAGAAAAGGTCAGCAGGAAGAGGGCGGGGAAGAGCCGGCACCTGAGTCAGAAATCAGAGAAAGTTATCTTGGAAGGCATATAAACATAGAAAGGTAAAAATAGATGATTGTTGTTTTTATTGCTTCGTTTTTCTGCGTCCTGAATTTGTGTCTTTGGGTCGCTTTTTTCATTAAATTCAAAAAAATTTTTTCAACTGAAGATATAATCGACTCCACACGAAATGAGTTGAACAGGATGATTGAGGATATAAACCGCAATGCCGACCGCAACATCAATCTTATTCAGGATAAAATCAAACAGCTAAAAATTGCCGTTGCCGAGGCTGACCGGCATGTGGAGCTGGCCCGGCGAGAAATTGAGGCTCAAAAGGCAAAGGTTTCTTATCAGCAGAAAATAGACTCGGCCATAAATTCAAGGAAGACAAGTCAGTCTGGAGGTGATTTCGCAGGCAGCGGCAGGGCAGCCCAGCAGTATCTCAGAAATCAAAATATTTCAGCAGGCCTTCAGTCTGCCAACAGCTATGAGCTTACGGACGAGGGAAATCGCCATGTTCATTCTCATCTTTCTCAGGGGGATCTTTTTGAGCAGGCTGAAGATGAGGACAGGCGAAGTATTGTCTCTGATTCAGGCACAAAGTTCACGGTTGAAGCGGACGGCTCTTCTTATGCCTCTGTTCCGGTAATCGGCGGAAATGTCTCTTATGCTGACGACCCGATACAGCCCAAGAAATCATTCAGCCAGCTGGTGCGTAACTTGAATATGGCAGGCCATTCCGTTGAAGAAATTGCCCGGGAACTTGACAGCTCCATTACGGAAGTCCAGCTGGTTTTGGATATGGATTTAGGATTTTAGGCGGAAGACAGCCTCTCGCCCCTTACTTTTGCACTTTCTGCTCTTTATACCATTTTTCAAGAAGAGACCATTCTTTTAATAGCCGCTCAGTTTTTTCCTTTGCCACTTTTTGAAGGACTGGATTTGAATTTCGCCTGTCCGGATGGTAGTACATTAGCTTTTCACGGTAGATTTTTTTTGCGCTGTCAAAATCAGCCTCGTCACTGATTCCCAGAAAGTCCAGGGCATTCTTTATGCTTTCTGGCAGGAGTTTTTTTTGTGGAGAGGCAGGGAATTTGTAGGCTTTTTTCGGATTTTCTTGTTCTTTTTTGGGGAAATCTGGCTCTTCCTGGGCGGAATCTTTGTTTATGAATGAAAAATCCGAGAAGGGGTTTTCAAAGCTTTCGTTTTGAGAATCTTTCTCGGATTTTGGTAGTTCGCCCTTTTCGAGAGCCTTGCTGAGTAAATCTCCCAGCTTGTCAAACATTGACTGCATCTGTATTTTACTCACAGAGTTCACATGAGCCGCAGAGAGCACAGGGATTTATAATCTCTGGCCCCTCTGTTCTCTGTGAGAAATTTAAATAACGGTTCCTGATGGAATTACAGCGCCTTTTCGGATTACGATGATTCCGTCTGAGCTGTAGAAGCTTACGCCGCTTTCAAGCTTGTTTTCTCCGTCGGGGTAGGCTTTGCCGTCAACATTGATTCGGACATTGTCGCCGATGGCTGCGTCCTTGTCTATGATTGCCTTTGCAATCTTGCAGTTCTTTCCGATGCCGATGTTTGGGCGGCCTGCTTTTGCGTTCTCGGCCTTTGTCTCGTCGTTCTCGTAGAAATCGGCACCCATGGTGATTACGCCGTTAAGCTCGCTTCCTTCGTTGAGGATTGTTCGGACTCCGACAACAGATTTAGTTACGGCTTTTGCGTTTGAAATCATGCAGCCTTCTGCAAGGATGCTGTTCTCGATGTGAGGAGCACCGTTGATTTTTGGCGGCGGCAGGTTTCGCATATGGGTGTAAATAGGTGCGTCTGCGTCGTAGAAGTTGAAGGGCGGAATATCGTTAGTCAGGTCCAGGGTTGAGTTGTAGAAGCTGCGGATTGTACCGATGTCTTCCC
>DGTW01000273.1 GCA_002393835.1 Treponema sp. UBA4326 | reverse complement strand
ACACAATCGGGGAATGCAATGTGAGAATAACTATATAGAAATCGTGAATTTGTGTCAATAGAAAAAGTGAGAAAAATTCAAAAAAAAGTGATTTTTTCTTTCTTTTTCTTTAATCTTGCAAATTCTTACTTTCTCCCTTACAATAAAAATATATGCAATTAGAAGGCACAGTTTTAAGCGGAAGCAACAATATTTTTGAAATTGAATGTGACGACAAAGACGAAGAAGGCTCGTCCATAATCCGTTCCTGCTCTTTCAAGAGCAAAAGACTCAAACTAGACACAAAATACTACAATCCACTGGCTCCGGGCGACAGGGTCGTAATCGAAATCGAATCAGCCGAAGACGAAAAAGGGCAGATTCTCTCCCTCATTCCCCGTAAGAACGCTTTTCTACGCTGGAACATCAAGGGACGCGCACCCCAGCTTCTGGCTGCAAACCTTGACTACATCATTCTGGTCACAACACCTGGCGAACCGGAATTCCGCCCCCGCTTCATCGACAGGGAGCTGGTTCAGGCAGAATATCAGAACTTAACGCCAATCATCGTAGTAAACAAATACGACCTTCCCGAAGCCCAGGACATGGACTTTCAGAATCGTCTTTCAATCTGGGAAGAGCTTGGCTACAAAGTTCTCCGCCTATCAGCCAAAACCGGTGAAGGCCTGCAGGAATTCGCAGAGCTAATTACGGGAAAGCTCAGTGCCCTGGTCGGTCAGTCAGGCATCGGAAAGTCCTCCCTTGTCAATGTTCTGGACAATTCATGCGTGCTTAAAACCGGTAGCTTAAGCAAAAAATACGGCAAAGGCTCCCACACAACCACAAAAGGCAGCCTCATGCACATTCACCTGAACGAATCAATCGTTGGCGGTATTCAGAATGTCTACGCCTCAATCATCGACACGCCGGGAGTACGCCGTTTTGTCCTCAACGGCATCGAAGCAGACGATTTGGCCCTTTACTTCCGCGAGTTTGAGCCTCTAATCGGCAAATGCAAATTCGGCACAAACTGTAAGCACGAAAGCGAGCCTGGCTGTAAGATTCTTGAAGCCGTGGAAGCAGGCCACATCAGCGAGGAACGCTTCGAAAGCTGGCAGCGAATCCGCGACGAGATAAAAACAGGCAGCTGGGAAGATTAGGGGCTGACCAATAAGTATTGTCATGCTGAACTTGATTCAGCATCTACGCTATATACAGTGCATAGATTCCGAAACGAGTTCGGAATGACACTACGCAACGAACTTTTTGGTCTGCACCATTTTTTTTTACATTTTTAAACTATGCACAGAAAAACTTTAGAACAACTAGATTATTACAGAATCCGTGAGGAAATTTCAGGATTCGCAGTGAGCGAGGAAGGAAAAGCGGCCATTTTAAAAAGAGAGCCTCTTACTCAGGAAAAAAATGAGGAAATCAACTCGCTCAAAAGGCTTTCATCTCAGTGGCAAAAGGCCATTCAGTCAAAAAATCCTCTCAAACTCCAGTCCTGGGGGCCTGTCGCGCCATTCATAAAGCTCTTGCAGGCAGACGGAACGACTCTGGAACAGGAGCAGCTTTATTTTCTCTGGCAGTTTGCAACATCAGCATTGGATTTGTACTCTTCCATAAAGACTTGCTCATCAGAGCTTTCCCTCAAAAATCTTCTTGACCTTGCCGAAAGCCTTCCATATTCAAGCCTTGAGCAGACTGTAAGCACAATTTCAAGAATCATAGACAAGGACGGAAATTTAAAGGACTTGCCTATCTTGCGGGAAATCAGGGCAAAAATCGCTTCAATAAACAACGAAATCAAAGTCGCCCTCAAAAAATACACCAGCGACGCCAGCCTCAACAATGTCCTTGAAAGCAACCTTCCGGCATTCCGTGCCGACAGGCAGGTTCTCGCAGTAAAGGCAGGTCAGAAAAACAGGATTTCAGGCATCGTTCACGAAGTGTCGTCTTCCGGCCAGACTCTCTTTATCGAGCCGGAGGAAGTAGTACGCAAGAACAACGAGCTTTTGCAGGAGGAAGCCCGTCTGGCTCAGGAAACAAGAAAAGTCTTCAAGGAAACGACAGCCCTTCTTCACCCACTTTACGACGACTTAAAAGACGCCCTAAAAAACATGACCCTTTTTGACTCATGCTATGCCGCCGCCCGCTGGGGAAGCGAGCATCTTTGTAATTATGCCCTGCACTGTGAGAGAGGAAATTCAAAAGACGATGACAAATCTGAAAATGAAGAAGCCCGTCCCCCTCTACTCTTGCAGGCTCGTCACCCACTTTTGGGCGACAAGGCCGTTCCCATTGACATTAAATGGCTTCCGGGCAAAAGAATCCTTATCATCACTGGCCCAAACACGGGCGGAAAAACAGTAACTTTAAAGACCTTTGCCCTTCTCGCCATGCTGAATCAGTCAGGCTTTCCGATTCCAGCGGCAGATGGCACCAGGCTTCCCCTTTTCAATGCAATTTTCGCCGACATCGGGGATGACCAGTCTATAGACAATTCACTATCAACTTTCTCTGCCCACATGAAAAACATAGCGGCCGCCGTAAAGCACGCTGACGAAAATTCCCTTGTCCTTCTTGACGAATTCGGGGGCGGAACAGACCCTCAGGAAGGTGGAGCAATCGCAATGGCCTGTCTTGATTCCCTAATCGCGAAAAAAGCCTTCGTTCTCGTTACGACCCATCACGGAAGCCTAAAAAATTACGGTTACACTACCCCTTCCTGCATAAACGCAAGCGCAGAATTCGACGCAAACTCCCTCTCGCCGACCTATCATATCGTAATGGGAGTTCCTGGAGAAAGCCATGCCCTGGATATTGCCCGTCGCTCAGGCCTGCCGACCTCAATCGTCACAAAGGCAAAGTCCTACATTACGAATCAGCAGGCGGATGTCTCGGTCTTAATCAAGGGACTGACCCAAAAGCACGCAGAGCTTGACAGGCGGGAAAAGGAATTCGCCGACAAAGAAAACCGTCAGAGCGAGAAAATCCTCAAACTGGAGCAAAAAGACCTTAAACTCCGCCAGAAGGAAAATGAGCTGAAGGAGCGCGAGAGCAGAAGTGAATCCAGATTCCTCAGGGAAACCAGAAAAAACCTGGAAAATCTTGTGCGTGAGCTTCGTGAAGGGGAAATCACAAGGGAAAAGACCCTGAAGATGCGCAAATTCATAAATGATTTGACGGAAGATGTTGAAGAGCAGGAACTGGAGCTTGAAGCCGAAAAAGAGAGGCTTGAAGAAGAAGAAAAAGAGCTTTCAGCAAGAATTGAAGAAGAGACAAAAATCGCCGAAAACGGCATGAAAATCTCCAGGGCCTCTGACGCAAGGACTGTCTCAAACAAGAAAACGAAGAAAAAACTCAGCAACAAGGAAGCACTCGCCAGCGCAAAGGCGACCTACACCGACGAAGAAGTCTTTAACCTGGCTCCACGCCCTAAAAACATGCCAAAGCCCAAGTTTGAGTTTTGCGAAGGGGCGGAAGTTCTGGTCGGAAAAACCCGCAGCCGGGGAACTCTTCTCCACGAAGAGAAGAAAGGACTGTGGACGGTTCAGCTTGGCTCAATCCGCATGAACATAAAGCAAAAGGACATGGAGCTTATTGCGCCCGCCAGCTTTGCCACAGCCGATTACAGCGTGGAGCTGAACAAGGAGGAGGGAAACGGAAGCCCTGTCTTCGAGCTGCGTCTTTTGGGCATGAGGGAAGAAGAAGCCATAAAATCACTGCAAAAGCAGCTTGACCTTTGCGCAATGACGAATTTCAAGTCATTCAGCGTCATCCACGGCAAGGGAAACGGCATTTTGCAGCAGGCCGTCCAGGACTACCTTTCAAACTACCCGGGCGTAAAATCATTCTACTACGCCCGCCCTGAAGACGGCGGCTTCGGAAAGACCTATGTTGAGTTAAATTAAGTTAACAGTGAGCAATGAACAGTGAGCAATGAACAGTGAGCGATGAGCAGTGAGCGATGAGCAGTGAGAAGTGAGAAGTGAGCAGTGAGAAGTTAAAAATCGCACGCTGCTAACTGCTACCTGCACACTGCTAACTGCTACCTGCACACTGCTCCCTTTCCTAATACTTAAATGTGCTTCCCCCGATAAATTCACGCACGATTGACTGACTTGGAACATAGTCTGATGAAATCGCATTGAAATGAGAGAGGAAGTTTATCAGGCGGCAGGCCTCGGTGTATTGAGGCTCGCTCGGCTTTACAGCGCGAAGTTTTGGCTCCGCGTAAATCTTCAAAACAGGAAGCTCATAGTCCAAAGCTGTGTTCAAGACAGCATCAGCAGAGTTCTGGAAGGGGAAGATATGAAGGCGCTCGCCCCTCTGAACGCTGTCCCACATGCCGATAGTCTCGGCCGCAGTCTTTCCACGGAAGTTTGCGTCACGGACGATGCGGCGGATAAGGCGGTTATCGCTGGTCGGAACACGGTTGTGATCGTCAAAATTGAGCTGGGTAAGGGCCGAAAGGTAAATCTTGAATTTGAATTCCGGCTTGATAAGGGGGGTGAGCCTGTCATTAAGGCCGTGGATTCCCTCGATAATCAGAATATCCTTGGCATCAAGCTTCATTTTGTTTTCGCCGTTGTAATATCTCTGTCCCAAATCAAAATTGTAGCATGGAATTTCAACTTCTTTTCCGGCGAAAAGGTCGATTAAGTTCTGGTTCAAAAGTTCGACATCAAGGGCTTCAAGGCACTCATAGTCGTAGTTGCCGTTTTCGTCTTTTGGATTTCTGTCCCGGCCAACATAGTATGAGTCCAGGCTGATTGTCTTCGGAGTGTAGCCTATTGCCCTGAGCTGCAGAGCCATTTTGAAGGCCGACGTAGTTTTGCCTGATGAAGATGGACCTGCAATCAAAACGACCTTTACGTTTTCCCGGTCATGAATCTGCTTTGCGACTTCGGCATAATTCTGCATCTGGTAAGTCTCACAAATATCGATGAAGTCATTGATTTTTTTTCGGGAAACAATTTCGTTGAGGGAAGCGGCAGATGTGACATTGACCAGCTTGCCCCACTTTTTGTAGCGCTTGAAAATCCCGAAAATCTTGGGCAAATCGTAGAAGGGAGCAACTACCTCAGGTTTTTCGGCCTCGGGGAAGCGGAGCAAAAAACCCTCGTCATACTGCTGAAGGTCAAAAATCTTAAGCACTCCGGTTGAGTCCACGAGAGCGCCAAAATAAACATCGCAGAAAGCATTGGTGTCATCATTGAAAGAATTTACAAGAACATAATCGCTGCATCGGTACAAAAGTTGCTTTGCAGTTTCAGGCATGTTGAGTTTTCGGAAAGACTCGACGGCCTCTTCGTAGGAAATGTGCTGTGTAGTGATTGGAATGTCCCTGGCCACGATATTGAGCATCTCAGCCTTTAGGGAAGCAATTTCCTCTTTTGTGATGGGCTTTTCCCGGTCAAGAGTATAATAGTAGCTGTAAGCCAGGCTATGCCCGATTAAAAGGCGGTCTTTAGGGAAGAGCTTGTGAACTGCGGCTGCAAGAATGAATGAAAGGGAGCGGCGGTAGACATAGGCTCCGTCCTTAGTATCAAGGTAAACGCCCTCAATCCGGCTTGAAACACGAATAGGACGGCACAAAGAAACGACCTTGTTATTCACTTTGAGGGCAATAAGCTGCCCCTTGTGAGGAGGAAGGTGTTCCAGAATATCTTTTCCCCGAACCCGGGAAGAAACTTCGATTTTTTTTCCGTCTGTAAAAGTTAATGTCATAGTACTCATAAGGGATATTATAACACATTATTTTAAGAAAGCGAGAAAATTTATTTTTTATTGACGAGCAGAGCCTAAATTACTCTTCTTCGAGGTCTGGAATGTGCCTTTTGAGGGTTTTCATGAATTCTTCTCCGCTCACTCCAGCCCGCAAAGCCGCAAACACGCATGAATCCCCTGCTACGGTTCCTAAGATTTCGTCGAGGTTCAGGCAGTCAAGGGCATTGGCCACCGCATCTGCATGTCCGCCAAAAGTCTTTATGACGACAGTCGTGGCATTCCAGTCAATGCTGACATAGCCCCGCAAAAAATCCTGAACGAAAATCTGCTCGCTCTCCCCCCTGTCCTCGTCGCTCTGCAGAGTGTATACACGTCCGGCATGTCCGTCGCTCACCTTGCCTACTTTGAGCAGTTTCAGGTCACGGGAAAGGGTGGCCTGAGTAACATCAAAGCCTTCTTTTGTTAGCCCCCGTAAAAGTTCATCCTGACTTTCAATTCTGTTGTTTTTAATCAGTTTTTTTATTGCTTTTAGGCGTTCTGAGCGTTCTTTCATCTAAAATTCCTTGGCTAATTATAATTTAAAATCCTGCGAAAATTCAATGTACATTCTAAATTTTGCCCTAGCGTGCTCGGCGGTCATTCCGTCCCTGATAAAAAGCCCTCTTTTCCTTATACATTTCATCAACCGCCCGGTGGAATACAGTCTTGTAACTCTCGTCACTGTGATGCTGCTAGGAAGGGATTGCAATATGTAGAAAAACAGAAACTACCGAAAAGACCGCAAGAAGAATAATTACCCCTGTCTCTCTCCAAAAATTGCCGTACCGATGCGTACTATCGTAGCACCTTCCTCGATGGCAATCTCATAGTCCCCACTCATGCCCATGGAAAGCTCGCTAAGCTTAAGGCTGGGGTAATCTTGCTGGAATTTATCACGAAGATTCCTCAGTGTGACGAAAGATTTTCTGATAAGGGAATTATCGCTTGTGAAAGGAGCCATGGTCATAAAGCCCCTTGGGCAGATGTGAGGAAAGGCGCCCTGTGAGCATAGTTTTATGGCATTTTCAAGCTCTTCTTCACTTGTAAAGCCCGCCTTAGAGTCCTCTCCCGTGTGAATTTCAAAGAGAATTTCGATAGTCTTGTTGATTTTTGCAGCCTGCTTTTCAATTTCTTCTATTAGTTCGATTCTGTCAACGCTTTCTATGCAAGTTGCGATTCTAACGGCTTCCTTAACCTTGTTGCGCTGAAGGCTTCCAATGATGTGAAGGTTTGGCTGATAGCCGACTGCCCGGATTTCGTCAAATTTTGCAGCAGCTTCCTGAACCCGATTTTCGCCAAAGAGAAACTGCCCGGCCTTTATAGCCTCTATTACGCTTTCTGCCGGATGAAACTTGCTGACGGCCACAAGAGCGACAGAGTTTTCAGCACGAAAGGCTCGCTTTTCAGCCAGGCGGATTTTATTTTGAATAGACTTTAAATTTTCTGAAATATTTGACATAAAATTACGCCCTACAGTCTACGCTATTATCGGCATAATGTCAAAGAGATGAAAATTTTAAAGTCTATTTTCATTCATTTACAGGCCTACTTGAATATCTTCGAGATTTCTTTCTTGTAAATCTTGTTGATTTTATGGCGCATGAGCTCCTGCTTGGCGTTGATTTCCTTGTTCAGTTCGAAAGACTGCTTTAGGATTGCGAATTTAAAGATTCGCTCGCAGGTGCGGAAGCCGGTCTTTGCGTTGTCCAAGGTGTCTATTTCCGAGCGGAAGAGGTTCTGGATTTCGCTGGTTTCAAGCAGGCTCTCGTAGGTGTCGTAGACGATATTGTTTTCCTCAGCATAAGAAAGGACATTATTCTGATCCGGGACAATGAGGGCACCAACATATTTCTGGTCCTGACCGACGACAACCGTGCGTTCGACATAGGGGCTTGCGTTGATTGCCTTTTCGATTACTGCAGGCTCTATGTTCTCGCCGCCAAGAAGAACGATGGTGTCTTTTGCACGGCCAACGATTTTTAGCTCATTGTCGCATGAAATCATTCCAAGATCGCCGGTGTTGAGCCAGCCGTCCTTGTCGATTAC
>DGTW01000337.1 GCA_002393835.1 Treponema sp. UBA4326 | reverse complement strand
GGTGTGTCTCTTCGGAGTACACCCTAGGGCAAGCAGATGCGTCGGCTTGCTTTTTTTATTTTAAAATCATTTCTTTTTCCTAAAAATCAAAAACTTCTCAAAAAGTGTCAACTCTGTGATAAAATACTCCTAATACATAGTGAGGAGTTTTGAATGGAGTTCACAAAAGCTGGAGTCGCAGAGCAGATAACTTCTGTTCTTACGGAAAGTTCTGGACGAATCAATCCGTCTGTAATCACGCAGAAACTCAAATGGAACAAAGATGCTATAACCGAAATCTGCACTTTATTTGAGGTAAAAAAGTTTTCGGAAGTTTTGGGGCAGATTCCAGAAGTGGAAATACAAAAAGACGAAAATGGAACTGCCTATGTTCAGTTTTCACAAACAGAAAAACAGTCAAATGCCACAACGGAGGAAAAGACAATGGCAGAAAATGAAACAAAATCACAGAATCTTCACGACAGAATAAAGAATTTGCGTGATGCCCTTATAAACGGTCTGTACGAAAAGGACGAGGCATTGCGGCTTGCTCTTCTTACCGCTATTGCTGGAGAAAGCGTGTTTTTCCTGGGTGCGCCGGGATGTGCAAAGAGCATGATTGCCCGCCGTGTTGTTCAGGCATTCAAGGCTGACGGCGATAAGGGTGTGAAATATTTTGAGACACTCTTGAACCAGTTTTCAACGCCCGAAGAAGTGTTCGGCAACATTTCGCTTAAAGCATTGAACGGAGAGCTTGAAGACGAGAAGGGAAACAAAAAGGAAGAATACCGCCGCCTCACCGAGAACATGCTTCCCGAAGCGGACATCGCATTTTTGGACGAAATCTGGAAGGCAAGCCCTGCAATTTTGAACACGCTTCTTACAATTACAAATGAACGTATATTCCACAACGGAAGTAAAGTCGAGAAAGTTCCGCTCAAGGCTCTTTTCGCCGCGTCGAACGAGCTTCCAGCAAAAGGCCGTGGACTTGAAGCATTATACGATCGCTTTATCCTGCGTCTGTGCGTTGGCTACATAGAAAACGAGGACAGTTTCTTTGACATGATTGACGGTTCTTCAAGTTCCGACTTTGCCCTTCCTGATGAAGTGAAGAATCTCCAGATTACGAACGAAGAGTTGAAAGCATGGAAAGAAAAGATTGATGCTGTCTCTCTTTCCGATGAGGCAAAAGCCATCATTTCCGCAATCCGCAAGGAATTGACCAGCCGTAATGAAAAACTGACGGAAGAAAACAAGAATTCCAAAGACTTTGAATGGCAGCGGGAACTCTTTGAAGTTGGCGACCGCCGCTGGAAGAAAATAGCCCATATCCTCAAAGCCTCCGCATTCCTGAACGACCGTACCGAAGTTGACCTGATGGACTGCCAGCTCATCGAATACTGCATCTGGAGCACGGAAAAGCAGCAGAAGCAGGCCCGCGACATTGTGGAGAAGTGCATCAAGCAGAACGGTGTGGACTGCGACAGCGCGATTGAAGAAATCCAGGAGCAGATTGAGGAATTTAAGGCAGCTGTTGATGAGGCGTGGTTTGAAAAAGTTAAAGAACCTGCGACTGATAAAATTGTTACAATTGATGGGCAGAAGTGTTATGAATGTACTCGTGATGGAACAAGTGAAACATGGTATGTTTCTGTAGAATGTGGCAGACACTATTCTTATTCCAGCTATCATGATGTTTATAATGGAACTAACTATCATACCCATTCAACTTTTTCAAAGACTGGTAATAAGATTTCTTGTTGGGATACCTTCACCATCAAAAAGAATCCTGCGAAAACACATGTTGAAGCAAAGAAATTCTCCGACATCGCATACGAAACCCTGCAGAAAAAATTCAAGCAGGAGCGTTATGTGCAAATTGTTGACAGAATCAACAAGCAGATTGAAGAGTTGAAATCACAGAAAGAACAGGACGCAGTTCCATTCAAGGCGAATCTCTTCGCCAATCAGGAATACAACACCAGCATCACCGCAAAAATCGACGCGGCGATTCAGGAACTCGAAGATGCCGGAGTTGCTCTTGATAAACAGCAGAACCGCTATTTTAATACGAATCTTTCGGCGTCCCTTTCTGTCGGCGATGTGCTTCTCAAAAACGGCACAATTTACACGGCGGGTGAAATCGATTCTTTGTCTGCTGAAGAAAAAGAAAATGTGATTGCCGTTGTCTGCCTTGCTGGCGAAAAAGCGTATGCTCTTGGCATTGAGCAGTACAAAGACACTTGGGACAACACCGCAAAAAAAGCCTCTGACTACGGAAGCAAAAACGAACTCCCTTCAAAATATGCTTCTGGCTGGGCAGTTCCCGACAAGGATTTGCTTTCAAAAATCTGGGAGAACAGAGAATTAATCAATAAATCTTTGGAAGCTGTTGGCAATGAACTCGCAACTCTGACAGCAGAAGAATACTGGTCGTCAAGTAAAAACGGAGAATCAGCCGCATTCTATCAGCTCTTTGACGATCGCGGACACCAAGACCACACGACAAAAGACCACGAATATGCAGTCTGCCTTGTCCGCGAATGGAAAAAGGAATAGACCTTGAACGAAAATAAATCACGCTTTTCCCTCGCCGCATTGAAGCAAAAATTTCCAGTCATGCCTGATGTCCGCTCGCTTTCGGACGAACAGAAGGCATGGATTGTGATGAAGATTCAGTCGCTTTCAGAAGAAGCGAAACTTTTCGAAACGGCGGCTCGTCTTCAAAAAATCCGCAACCGCCTTGTTCACGCGACGGAGGACATAAGCGATGGGGAATTGCAGAAAATGGTTTCGTTCGTGTTTGCGAATATGGACGAAATTGAGAAACTGGTAGGAAAACAGGAATAGAAATGGGAAATCGAGATAAAAAATCACGCAGATTTGCTAGAAAGGCATTAGCTGTCATTGAAAAAGTAAATCAAAAATACCCTAATGGAATGCCTGATATTTCTCAGCTGGATGAAGAGCCTCGTGCTTGGATAGAAAGAAGCCAGCAGATTTTGAGAGAGTGTTTGAAGCCACTGTGGAATTTTTTTTCAAGAAAACCATGGTGGGAAGAGCTTCGGCTGGCAAGGAATAAAACATCTCATCAAATGCATTTTTCTGATGACGAGGATTTTTCAAAAATATGTTCTACCTTGTTCTCAAATATCAAAAAAATTGAACACGATGTTTGCTCTGTAATTCCACAGCAGAAAACAGAATCCAAGAAAAAGCGCAAGTTTGAGAATTTCGCTTCGTCCGCATTCGGTTCTGAAAATGACCGCAAGCAGCTTGTTGACGCTATGGAAGACATGATTGCACCAGTTGAACCGCAAGAGATGAAAATCGAATTTCCAGAGAACAAGTTTGCCAAAATCGCGGAAGACACGCTCTCAGAAATTCTTCGCCATGGAAACACTCACCCTTACGCACTTTCTCATGAGGGCGTTCGCGAGAACATTCAGACTGACATTCTGGGATGGCTCCAAAAAACTCAAAAGACCCTTGAAAAGGAAAATCCATTCTTCGATGAAGCGATTTTTATTGCCCAGCAGAAAAAACTCAGTGTGCAGGAACTCGCCCTTGATTTGTCCGCCGAGAATTCAAAGATTCAGTATCATTACAAGAGGCTTCCTTCCGTGAGCGACTCTAAACGGGGAAGAATTGCGCCAAGCACGCTGGACTTTGATTTTTACCGAAAGGCCTTTTCCGAACAGAAAAAAATCAAAACAGATAAAGACGGAAATGAAACAATCGCTTGGAAATCTGCAGAAAAACTTGATACCTTGCACCGCAATTTTCTTTCCGACA
>DGTW01000137.1 GCA_002393835.1 Treponema sp. UBA4326 | reverse complement strand
TGTTACGAGAATCCGTCGGGAAGCAGCCCTTGACTTGGGGCTTGTGGTTCCAAAAATCCGTATTATTGACAACATGACTCTTGCTCCTGATGAATACAGCTTTAAAATCAAAGGAATCGAGGCCGGCCGCTCAAAAATTAAGCTGGGGTACTATATGTGCATGAACACGGGCAGTGTCACTGAAGAAATCAAGGGTGAGGCTACTACGGATCCTGCCTTTGGGGTGCCTGCAATATGGGTGAGTGAGGATCAGCGTTCTGATGCGGAAAGGGCAGGTTATGTTATCGTGGATCCGCCTACGATTATCGCCACTCACATTACTGAAATTATCCGTGCTCACGCCGCGGAAATTCTCGGACGACTTGAAACAAAGGCCATTATCGATAAAATCAAGGAGAAAAATCCTGTCGTTGTTGATGAAGTCCTTAACACTTATAAATATACTTACGGTGACATTGAGCGGGTTCTTCAGGGACTCTTGCGGGAGCAGGTTTCAATCCGCAATATCGTCGCAATTCTGGAAACACTGGCAAATTATGGCAATATGCCGCATAATAACTGGCTTCTCATTGAGAAAGTCAGGGAGGCCTTGGGCCAGCAAATTTGTCTGCAGTATGTGGATCCCCACGACCCGAACAAGAAACTTTCTGTCCTTCAGGTCTCGCAGACTGCCTCAGAGATGATAATGAGCCATTGCTTTGTTCCTAATGACGGCGGTCAGCCTTTCATTAACTTTAATCCTGTTGACGGACGAAAGTGGATAAGTGCTGTGAGTGCGGCCGTGACTTCGGTTCGTGAGCGAAATTATCAACCTATATTGCTCTGCGGCACTCCTGAATTAAGGCAGCTCGTCCGTAACTCAATCAGCAGGGAAATGCCTGGGGTAATCGCACTTTCTTTGAATGAGGTTGTTGCGGCCGGAAGTAATGTTAATTTGGAAATTCTTGGAGAAATAAATGTATAACGACGGTTTAGTTCTTTCTGCTGAAAAAAAACAAAGGCTTTCTCCTTCATATCCTGGAATTGCATCCTATTCAAAAAATGGTGATGAAATTCAGACTATTGTGGATAAGACGGAAGAAGACTGCAAGAAAAAATTGTACGACATGTACCAGCACAACTATCAAATTCTTGGAAAAAAACAGATCTTAAAGCCTGGTATTCTTGGTGGCCTTTTCGGGCAAAAAGAGTATGTTGAGGTGCGCTATACGGTAGGCCAGCCAAAACAGCTCTCGTCTCAGGAGGCTTTTCAGAAAAGCCGGGATGAAATTTTGAGCAAGGCCGGAAGTTCTGTCACAAACACGATTCAGATTGCAAACATCGATAAAAAAATCGAGGAAATGCAGAAGACAATTGAGACGACCATGAAGAATATCGCGGCTCGCACCAATGCCGGTGATAAGCCTCTCTCAATCCAGAAAATCGAAGATTTGCTTCAGGAAAATGAATTTACCTTCGCTTACATCAACAAAATCACTACTCGCCTTCGTTCTGAGCTTTCCGTGGAAGAAATTGATAATTTTGACTTTGTTCAGCAGAAGGTCGTGGACTGGATTGGCGAGTCAATTTCAATTGCTCCGAAACTTCCTCATAAATTGCCTCATGTCGTAATAGTCGTAGGTCCTACAGGTGTTGGAAAAACGACTACCATCGCTAAATTTGCCGTTAACCTCATAAAAGAGGCACATGAAAAGAACGAGCCTCGTCCCCGTGTCAGAATGCTTACGACGGATCATACCCGAGTCGGTGCCGTTGAGCAAATCAAGCGCTACGGTGATGTCATGGAGATTGAGGTTGACAAGGCCGAGACTGCCGATGATGTAAACAAGATTTTCACCACTTACAAAGACTCCATAGACGTTCTTTTTATTGACACTCCGGGGTACAGCCCCAAAGATTTTGAGAACCTCGGAAAAATGCGCAAAATGCTGGAGGTTCAGGGAATCCATCCTGACGTTTACCTTGCGGCAACAGCCTCTTCAAAGGCAAGGGACCTTATTTCCATCATTCAGAATTATGAGGTCTTTAATTTCTCATCTGTAATCATTACAAAATGGGATGAGACCAGCGCAATCGGAAATGTAATCAGCGTGCTTTCCGAAAAAGGCAAGTCAGTTTCTTACATAACTGACGGACAAACTGTCACAAAAAACATAGAGCGGGCATCAGTGGTCAGATTCCTTATAAATTTACATGACTTCAACATAGACCGTAAACATATAGACGAGAAATTTCCGGAGGATAAATAATTATGGAAGATCAGGCACAGGAACTTAAAGAGATGATGTCGAATAACCGCAAAACCAGGATTATCGCAATTACCAGCGGTAAGGGTGGTGTCGGAAAGTCCAATCTTTCTGTGAACATGGGTATTGCCTATGCCCAGCAGGGCAAAAAGGTCATTCTTATTGACGGTGACCTTGGAATGGCTAATGTCAATGTTCTTATGAATATTGTTCCTCAGTATAACCTCATGCAGGTCATCAACAAGCAGAAGACCATGCAGGAAATCATTACCGACACTGAATTCGGAATCAAATTCATTGCCGGCGCCAACGGATTCTCAAAAATTGCAAACCTTACTGTGGATGAGCTTGACTATTTTGCAAAGCAGTTCTCAATGCTGGGAAACGCAGACATAATCATAATCGACACTGGTGCTGGAATTGCAAACAATGTCCTTCAGTTCGTCGCAGCTGCCGATGAAGTCTATGTCGTCACGACACCTGAGCCGACAGCGATTACAGACGCTTATGGCATCATTAAAATCATTACGACAGAGCTTGTTGACAGGGAAACAAACATCAAGCTTTTGGTTAACCGCGTTCACTCTGCTGACGAGGGCAAGAGAATTTCTGAGCGAATCATAAACATTGCCGCCCAGTTCCTTAACTATAAGGTTGACTATATTGGCTTCGTTTATGACGATCCGGTCGTACAGGCTTCGGTTATCCGTCAGAAGCCATTCATCGTGGTTAATCCTACATCAAAACCTGCCCAGTGCATCAAGCATATCGTAGGCCGTATTGAAAAGAGCGATAATGGAAATTCAGAGGGGGTTACCAGCTTCCTCAAGAAGTTCCTGCGGAAAAATTAAATAAATTTCAGTTGTTTTTCAGAAAATCTTCGGTATGGCTAATAAAAACCTTGACCGAATGAATTTTCTGATTTAAA
>DGTW01000072.1:2942-3453 GCA_002393835.1 Treponema sp. UBA4326 | reverse complement strand
GCATCTACATCGGAAAGGGCTTTTGCGATTCGTTGTTGTTCGGCAAGAGGCGGTATACAAATTTTAATATTTGATAATGTATGTGCATTAACATTCTTTTGTGCCCCGCCAATCTGTGCTGCCGAAAACAATTTTTTTCCAAAATCAGAATTAAAATAATATGCAATATAATCGCTATTAATTACATCGGATTTAGGACTAGCAATTAATGTTGTAAAAGTTTGACATCCCTCAAATTCCTTAGGAACTACACAAGTTGTCCCCGGATACCCCGTTCTAGCGATTAGTAAATCATTTTCATATAACTGCTTATTTGAATATCTTTGGGCAAAGTCTTTTTTTATGTAAATCAAATCTTTCAAATCAAGTATATTTTCTTTGATGTTTTGATTTCTAAACATAATGATTCCATGATCTGTATATGCATGGGTTGCGGAATTTGCAATACCAACTGTAATTCTGTTTGTAACTTCCTTAAAGTTTTTCACTTCCCAATCATCAGGAATCAATC
>DGTW01000072.1:0-2892 GCA_002393835.1 Treponema sp. UBA4326 | reverse complement strand
TCAATCCAATTTCTGTCTGCTTCATTTATCTGCTCCTGAGTTGTCTGTGAGAAGTTTCCTGTCTTCAATATTTTCTAGCACCTTCATCTGCTGAATTGCAATTTTATTCAGTTTTTCAAGGCGTTCACTTTGAGGAATTCCGTCATTAATAAAAACGGCGTTCAAATTTTCCATATTGCTAAGGCAGATAAGCTGGTTCATCGAGGCATAATTTGTAAAAGCCTTCAGACCTGCTTCTTTCTTAACCCCCTCGAATTCGAGGGGGTTAAAATCACTGTTGTAAAGTGTTTCCCAAATTCCGAGGTATTCAATTGTATTTCTGTTACGAAGCCAGTTTGCAATTACAGCATTCGGTTCTTCAGACTTGAATTTTGCAATGTCTGTAAGAGAAATAAAATCTGTTTCATCATATTTTATAACGCTGACACTTGTATCTTTTACATTTACTTTCTGCATAAGATTTTCTCCTAAAATCGTAACCAAAGTGCTAATAAACTATCTTCATTCGTTTATTCTCCATTCGCCGCCTTTCGCTCCGCCAATTCGTTCAATCTTATTTGCTTCTTTTAGCTTTTCTATGTGCTTTTGAACGGCACTTGGATTTATCTTCAGTTCTTCACAGAGTTCCTTTCTTGAGATTTTTGGATTTTGTTTCAGCAAATCAAGAATCCTAAGAGCGGTTTCTGACCACTTTTTCTGACCACCTGCAACAATTTTCTGACCACCTTTTACCTCGTCAGTTTCCATCGAAGCCTTGTATTCAGCAATCTGCTTTTGCAAATTTTCTATATGATGATTCAGCATAAACTCCACGAATGTGCTTGAATTGTCGTTCTCCTGGCTCAGCGCAAGACTCTGTATGTATTCGGCACGGTTTTCTTTTTTTACGATTGAAGGAATAACGCCGGCTTCATACTGAATCATGTTCATGACAAGACGGCTCATTCTACCATTACCGTCTGCCCACGGATGAATTGAAACAATACGGTAATGAGCTTCAAAACTGAGTTCGTAGAGTTTGTGAATGTCGTTTTTATCAACAGCCTTTCGTTCAGCATTGAGCCAGTCACAAAATTGCTGCAGTCTGTCAGGAACCTTCTGCCAAGCAAGATAGGATTTCCCGCCTCGTCCCGCACTTACATTCAAAAGCCTCAAGTCCCCCTTTGCAGAAGAAAAGTCTCCGCCAATCGTTTTGTATGTTGAGCCGGTATTTTTCATCACAAGAGAGGCTAGAGTGCATAAAAGTTCGATGGAAATGTCAGCATGAGATTTTGCATAAACAAAACTCTGTTCGTACGCAGCTTTGAGGTCAAGGTTCATCAGCTGTTCCGTCATCGGCTTGTTCGCGCTGATTCCTTCATCAAACAAAAGCTGGTTTTCTATTTCGGTAACAGTTGAGCCTTCTATTGCAGTTGAATGGGTGATAATTGAATACAGATAGAATTTGTCATAATCAAGCTGCTGATTAATTCCAAGAGAAAAATATTCGTTTAACGTTTCAACAAGATTCTGATTTGACATCATCTGCTCCTACAACTTAAATCCCATCTGAGCAAGGTGAGCGGCAACTTCTTTTTCTTCTTCTGCGAGTTTTTCGGTGAGTTCGGGCAGAGTGTTTTCGTAACGCTCGTAGAGTTCGACAATCCGTTTTGTAAGATGATTTGCAACAGTTACATAAAGATTCTGGATTCCCTGGTCAATTGTTTTGTACCATTTTCGGTTTACAAGAAGGTCTGTTATTTCTGTGTCGGTAAAAGTATCGTAACGTTTGCGGCAATTTTCGTCCAGCTTCTTTTTGATGTCGGCAATTGTTTTCTTTTGTGATTTTATGGAAGCTTCATAAGCCTTGCACTTTTTAAGGATTTCAGCTTCCTGCGAAAGTTCATCATCTTCTGTGTTTTCTTCTACAAATTCTTCAAACTCGCTTTCTGTCTGACTGAGCTTTTCTTCAGTTTCTTCGATTGCTTTCTGCTCTGCTTCAAAAAAAGCATCGAGAACAATCTGTTTTGGAATAAGGCGGCCTTCCCAGCCGATAACTTTTGGCTCCTTTGGCTTTTTTTCTTTTGCGGAATCTTTCTTTGCTTTTTTGCTTTCTTTTGGTTCTTCCTTTATGTCATCGGTTATTTTTGCCAATTCGTAGCCGCTTTCGTCCTGAATGACAAGAAGGACATCATCATTCATTGTTTCGTTCCAGTAAGCAAGAAGCACCTGATAAACATCGTATTTATCAAGCAGTTCGAGTTTTGTGAACTTGGAAAGAATTTCTTCTGAAAGCTTTAGGATGATTTCCTTGTTTGAATCTGTTGGCTTTAATTTTGTAAGAATTGGATTTGCAAATGCCTTCCATTCTTCAAAGGCCTTGTTCACCTTTTTATTGTATTCAAGGAATTCTGCATTTTCGGTGATTGTTTTGTGAACATCATCTTTTTGGATGAGAAGTTTGTAGAATCCTGTTGTAGATGCTGAATCAAGTTCAGCATGACAAGATTCGTGTTTATATTCGCCAAAGATTTCTTTTTTAAGATTTGGGAAGACGTTCCAGAAGTGAGGAATATTGTCTATATCTTCCTGCGGGATTCCACCGTAAAGATGCGCCTCGATGCTCTGAAAATCTTCTTTTTCGCTTGAATCGATGTAGCGAGGGAGGTTCAGATTATAGGCGTTTTTTTCGATGATTTCTGCAAAAGGAACAAAACGGCTGAAGCCAGTAACCTCGGTCATTGAATTAAAGGTTGTTACGATTTTGTAAATATCCTGCTCGCGAAGACGGTTTTTATCCCCATCTTTTATAAAGCCGTGGCTGGCATCGATCATAAAAATACCGGTGCGATTGGAAGTATTTTCTTTGTCGAGAACGATGATACAGGCCGGAATTCCAGTTCCATAAAAAAG